>JAFAHI010000715.1 GCA_019237325.1 Verrucomicrobiota bacterium
CCCGGTCAAGATCAACGTCCCTTTGCCGTCATTCTCTAGCGTGCCAGTACCAGAGATAATGCCTTTGAAGGTATAATTATCTGATCGGTCGACCGCTAGAATGGCGTTATCAGTGACGTTTCCAATGATCGAGCCTGAATTACCACCCACGCCTAGTTGCAATATCCCACCTTTGATCGTGGTTCCATCGCTGTAGGTATTATTGCCTGATAAGATAAGTACACCAGTGCCGACCTTGGTGAGCCCGAGGTTGCCGGCGCCATTGACTAAAGTTCCACTAAAGACGGTATTCGCGTTATCACTTCCCACGGTCAAGACGGCCGCGCCGTTTCCGTTGTTGGTCACCGTACCAGTCCCGGTCAATGAAGCGATCCGGGCATTAAAGCCGTTCAAATCCAAGTTACCGTTCACCGTAAATGCTGATGTCGGGCTGAAGGCGGTGCTAGAGCCCGCTGCTAACGTACCGCTAGTGACCAAGGTTGTACCTGAGTAAGTGTTATCACCACTCAGGATCACAGCGCCGCTTCCAATCTGTTCGAACCCGCCGCTGCCAGTGATATTGCCGGAAAATGTGAATGTGTCGGACCGATCGATAGCGAAGACGCTGTTATCGGTGACATTCCCAACGATGCTTCCGCTGGCGCCGCCGTTGCCCAGTTGCAGGATCCCGCCGTTGATCGTAGTGCCCCCGCTATAAGTACTGTTAGCAGTCAGGATCAAAGTACCCAGATTCGTTTTAAGAATCTCCCCAGGGCCAACGATCGGTGCTTCGATCGTGGCGGTCACATTGGAGTTAACGTTGATAATGGTACCTCCCTGGCCGCTGGTTTGGGTTGCGGTTAAGGCGTAGCCAGTCCCGCCGGCGGTGATCACACAGCCTGTGGTCACGAACTGCATTCCGATAAAATTGATGCTGTCTCCGAGTGTAACCGTGCCCGCAGTCCCTTGGAAAATTGCAAAGCCCCCTTGCCACGGTGCATTCACGGCGCCATCCAGGTTCGCCCAGTTGGTCCTCGTATTGTTCCAGATACCGGAACCGCCCCCGATTGTTCCTTGACCGGAAGTAACCGTACCGTCCCAGAATTGGTCGGTGAAACCGCTAGCGGATACTAACAGGTCGATTTGGTTCGACTGACTTGTCACTAATAGTAACTCGGACGTTGTGAATCCGGGTGGTAGTGTGCCAAAGCTGACGCCATCGTTGATCAACGTGCCTCTATAGGTAAAGAGCTCATAAACTCCTTCCCCGAACCCACCGATGTTGGAGATGTTCAGAGTACCGGCTAACGTCAGGTTCCCATTGATTTGGACCAAATCGTTAGATGTTCCTCCGAATTCATTTGGCGCGCCCAATGTGTAATCGAGGACCGAACCAGGGTTCAGAGTTAGCGAACCAACCGTTAAAGTTCTGACCGTCGAAGAGGAAGGAATTCCCGGCGCCAGGATACCACCGTTTGCGATGGTCACGGCACTGCTTATGAGTCCAGTTCCCGCCAACCTCGCGTCAGAATTAACGGTCACGGCGCTGTTTGTAATCGAACCCGTGACAGCTAATGTGCCTGCGTCCACGGTGGTCGGGCCGCTGTATGTGTTGGCAGTGCCCGAGAGTGTTAACACCCCTGTACCAATCTTCGTTAAGCCCAACGATGAACTACTTCCGTTCTTAATACTGCCGCTAAATGTGGTGTCGGTATTATCGTTTCCGACGGTAAGAATTGCTGCCGCGGAACCGTTGCTTGTTACCGTGCCGTTTCCAGTTAACGATCCGATGGTGTCACTAAACCCACCGAGGTCCAGCGTACCATTCACAATGAATGCCGAAGCCGGGCTCAGAGCCGTGGTCGAGCCCGCAAGCAGCGTGCCGGCCGTGATTGTAGTAGCCCCGGAGTAGGTGTTCGTGCCGGATAAAGTCTGACTAATTCCCGATTCATCGATACCAAAACCGCCCGTACCGGAAATATTTCCGCCGAAGTTGAGGATCGCTCCGCGAGCGGCGGTCGAAGGCTCGACCGTGAGAGTGCCGCCGTTCAGCACAATCGAACCGTCCGGTCCGCTGGTGTTGGTAAGCAGTCCGGCGGTAGATAAATTAACTCCGTTAACTGCGATCTGCGCTCCGGTCGCGACTCTTACAAAGGTGTTATTGGAAAGAGCGGTGTTGCTATCCAGGTCTAAGGTTCCACCGTTGACGACTATTACGCCCAATAGGGTCGTGGTCCCATCCAAGTGCAATGTGCCGGAGCCATTCAGGATGAACAAAGGTGAACCTGCGAGGTTGGAGGGAGGCGATCCTTCCAGCGTGCCGGAAAATGTGCTGCTCGCGCCGCTCGCTAGATTTGTCGCTAAGCCGTTATCCATCAGAAGGTTAACCGTCCCCGAACCGGACAGCGGACCGATCTGGATCGGCTCAACGCCAGCGTTGATCAGCAGCGTACCGCCAGCGTTGACCGTGACAGAACCGGTGCCCAGGGAATGAAAATCCATCGGTTGAAGTATTCCAGCATCGATCGTTGTACCGCCTCCGTAACTGTTATTCCCAAACAACACGAGTGTCCCGAGTCCGGTCTTGCTCAGAGCGCCCGTTCCGGAGATCGCTCCCGTCGTGGTTAGCGTTGTTCCGATGCTGATTCCCAGCGTCGCACTACCTGGCGCACTCTTATCACCGCCAGTGCCACCGAGGTTCATATCACTCGGATACTAATAAGAGCGAACTCGATTCTACGATGTCGCCGCCTCCAACTAGTTCCTACTCACGGTTACGGCTCGAATCATCGCGCTCCCCTGAGAAGCTAGGCGCCAGCTTAGCGAATCAGGAGCTAGAAAAACGGATCGACGTTGGCCTGATCATTGCAGTGAAGCGAGAAACCTGGACAATCAATTTCCGCAGCGAATTGGCCAGGCGTCTATTCAAGACATACTATGGCTTTG
>JAFAHI010000127.1 GCA_019237325.1 Verrucomicrobiota bacterium
CTGGTCTTCTAACCGGACATTTAAAATGCGCGCTACCCATACTGTCTGCCTGACTGTGGCGCTCGGCCTTAGTCTTACGCCCGCGTTGACCTTCGGAGAGGACGAGCCCTTGGTTGAAAACCAGCCAAATCCAGATTCAGAAATCGCACCCCATGTCACAAACGCCAAGGTCGATACTGCCTCTAAAGCTCCGGAGATAGTTAATCTCCTGCGAGAGAAGGTGAAGTATATCTTCGTAATTTTCCAAGAGAACCGGGCTTTTGATCAAATGTTTGGCACATTTCCTGGCGCCCATGGCCTGTTTTCGCAGAGCGAATCAGAGACCCCGGGGTTTACTCAACCGATTCTCGATACGAATGGGAACTACACCACCATTCAGCCGTTCCGAGTGGGTCAAGCCGAGGATGCCTGGGACCTGGATGATATGAGCCACTCTCATTCGTCCTTGGTGGAGAAGATGAACGTCATTAACTGCCAGCCATCAATGAATCACTTTGCTTTGGTGGAAGAAAGTCTCCACTTCACGACCGCGGTTCCAACAAAGACCGCCAAACGGTTCGGAGAGCTTACCATGGCTTACATTGACGGCGATACCATCCCTTTCCTGTGGTACTACGCGAGCAGGTTCGCGCTTTTCGACAACCACTTCCAAACCATCGTAGGTCCATCTAGTCCGGACAATATTTCTCTCATTGCGGGCCAATCCGGCTCAACTCAATGGGTCAAGCATCCAACGACTGAAGCCCTGAACGTTCCCGCAAACGCAGCCTTGGGAGTTGGCGTCCCTGTGGAGGAAGATCTAGATCCCCTCTGGGGTTCAAAAAAAGATCCCCTGAAAGGCACAGAGCGTATGCCAGACACGGGTAGCACCGATCCTCAGCTGAATCTGACTTTCGCGACCGTGCCTTTGAGTCTGACCGGCAGTGCTATGCAGAATCTCCAGCATTTTGATCTTAACGAAGCGGCCGATCTGGCAGACGTTCAGGACGATATCAAATTCCTTGCGGACCTGAATCAGGCTTCTGTCGGGTGGGGATGGTACGAAGAGGGATTCGACAGTGGCACGCCCGACATCGGCGGCCAAAGCGCCTACATCCAACATCATAACGCTCCTCAATATTTTGGCTACGTTGCCGCTAACCCGAAAATCAATAGCAACCTACACACTTATTCTCAATTCTTCACAGATCTCGGCAACTCAAATCTCGGTGCTGGCGGTGTCTTCTACATCAAGGGAGGTTTTAAGAACCAGTATGGTCTGGTCCCGCTGAATGCCGCCAACAATGCCACCGTCCTGAAAAACTTTGTCGGCGATGATGATCACGAGGGCTACTCCGACTCACAGATCAGTGAAGCAATGGTAGCAAAAGTGGTGAACGCCATCGCGAATAGTGAGTACTGGAATAACTGTGCCATCATCATCAGTTGGGACGATTCCGAAGGTACTTATGATCATGTCCCTCCGGCGATCATCGCTTATGATCCTAACAACACGCAGCTGAGCCGAGGGCCACGTGTTCCGTTGCTAGTGATTTCGCCGTACGCCCAAACCCACATTGTTTCTCACAAAGTGGGTGATACCAATTCGATTATCAAATTCATCAATTTGATCTTCAAGTTACCGGCGCTCGCGGATCTGCCGGATGAAAAACAAGCGCTGGCCCAAGGAAAAGAGATCTATAACCAGGACAATCTTGGTCCAGAGGATGACCCGAACAGTTCAGTGGGCGACCTGACTTCGGCGTTCAGTATCAGCCGTTTGAAAGGGCACGATGTCCTACCTTCAAGCTACGTTCTGATTCCAGACACTGATATCACCAAATTGCCTCAATGGGGGAAGAACCCGCTTAAGACCTACTTGCACATTACTCCCACCGACGCCGAGAGACCCAACCATATTCCGGCGGACTTTAATCCGCGGCCATCCTCTCAGCCGAACTACCCGAATTGACCACTGTCCCCCCTAGAGCTTCTGGCTAGCCGCAAGTCCTCGCGCGAGCGCCCCTTCGGGCTAGCCTCTTATCTGTACTTTCTTAAAGCAGCATCCGGTACCAGCTTCAACCGCGTGTAGATGGACTACAGATATCGGGATCATGCCCGAGCCGATGCTCTTGACGCCCAGATATTCGGCCGCGGAAAAGCCAGCAAAGGCCGCCAGCCCCGCAACCACGATGGCATCGCAGCCTTCCCCTGCCTCGATGATGGTTCGTAGCCAGGATTCGGCATTCTCGTTGGCAATCTTCGCCAGCACGCGTGCGGTCTCGTTGAAGCCGCCGCCCTTGGCGACGGCACGGTCCGCACTAAGAATGCCACGAATATCGCCGTTGAGCGCTGTAGCCGGCACACCGAGCGCATGGGCGCTGCCGAGCGTGGCGGCATCAGCAAGCAGCCGCGCCTCGTGTCCGGCATCCATCAAGCCACGGCAAAGCGCGGCAAACGGTCTCGCATCGCCCTCAGTGCCATACGTTGTAACAACGAACTTCATTTGCTCCTCTTCTTGGGTTTGCGGCGTCTATTCTTGATGGGACGCTCGTTGAGGAGTAGGGACGCACGAAAGCGCATATCGCCGAGAGCAAAGATGGTATTTAGCGGGCCGGACAACTCGGCTTGCAAGTGCCCTGGCGAATGCGCCAGGCGGAAGTAAACTCTCAATGAAAACGCGATTAGCCGTAACAAACAACAGAAAGAAAGATTATGGCCAAACAAAGTAAGTCTACTGAATCAGTCTATAGGGTAACTGAAGTAATCGGCACGAGCGCGCAGTCTTGGGAAGATGCAGCCAAGAATGCAGTGAAGACCGCTGCTGGTACACTGCGCGATCTTCGAATCGCTGAGGTTGTGAAGATGGATGTGAGGATCGAGGACGGCGAAGTGCGAGAGTTCCGCACGCGCTTACAACTATCCTTTAAGTACGAAAGCTGAAGTCTTCGCGCTCATGAACCAAGTTGCCTCGATTCGACAACTTGGTCTCTACCCGAACGCAAGGATTAGAAACTATGCCATTCCCAACACCATAGGTGCTTTCGCTATTGTTCCCAACAACGACTAAAGACTGCGATTCCTTTTTGGGAACGCCTGGGCTTCGCGCGCACAGGCGGTGACTCCAATTACGTCATCATGACTGGTTGGGATTGTGAGGTGCATCAGTCTTAGTCGCGAAGATGGCTTCGCTAATTCTCAAAACACTCTAAGTATTTCAAACCTGATCCAGTATTAAATAGGACGACTGATTCTGTGGGTTGAATGTGTCCACTTGCTCGCAGATTTTTCAGAGCCGCGTAGCAAGCGCCCCCTTCCGGAGCGACAAAAATGCCTTCCAAACAGCCAATCTCCCGAGACGCTGCCAGCATCTCGTCGTCGCTAACGGCAACGGCAGCGCCCCGGGACTCGTGGATAGCATCCAATATTAGAAAATCACCGATCGCCTTCGGCACGCGCAGTCCGGCTGCCTTGGTTGCGGCATTGAAGTGCTCTTCCGCAAACCGACGATTCGTCTTAAAGGCGGACACGATCGGTTGGCACCCGGTCGCTTGAACCGCCACCATGCGGGGTAGATCCCGGTTGATCCAGCCTGCGTCTGCCATTTCCGCAAATGCTTTCCACATTCCGATCAATCCGGTTCCGCCACCGGTTGGATAAATGATCACATCCGGCAGTTTCCAGCCGAGCTGTTCCGCGATTTCATAACCAAGGGTCTTCTTGCCTTCAACCCGATACGGTTCTTTGAGGGTGGATAGATCAAACCAGCCCTCCCTCTCTTTTCGGAGCGCGATCTCTCTTCCACAATCGGTGATTAATCCATCAACCAGCGTGACGTGGGCGCCCATCGTTTGGCACTCAATAATGTTGGCTCGCGGGGTGTCCTTCGGCACAAAGAGATACGCAGGAAGACCGGCTCTGGCCGCATATGCCGCCAGCGCCGCGGCTGCATTTCCTGCGGAAGGCGCCGCCAATTTTTCGGCCCCAAGATATTTGGCCATGGTAACAGCGATGGCCATCCCGCGCGCTTTGAAACTGCCAGTGGGATTTTGCGACTCATCCTTAATCCAGAGACGCTGTGAACCGCAATGGGCCGCAAGATGCGGGGCGGGGAGCAGAGGCGTGCCGCCTTCTCCCAGAGTCAGTGTCTCTTGATCCGCTGGAACCGGCAGCATCTCCCGGTATCGCCAGACAGAGCGTGATCCCTCGGGCAGCGATTGCTTGAAATTTGCGGCCTGTTCCGGAGCGATTAGGTAACGCGCCAATAACGGTCGCCCACATTCTTTGCACACATTCTGTAACTCCTGCCAGGGATGTGTCTTTCCACAAAGAGCGCATTCGAGATACGTAAACACGCTGACGGATAGCATAGCTAGGAGCCAGGAGCTAGGAGTCAGGAATAGGACGGGACGTCGCCGCGCGATAACCATCGTTCTCGTAATCGTCGTCGTCCTCATCCTCGACAATGCGTTATTACCGTAACTCCATCGAAACGGCTTAAACGTGATCGCGAAGCTACCCGCCTGGAGGGGAGGCGCTCTATCAGGTAGCAGCTCTATGAGTTTGCATCCGTCAATCCGGAAAGCGCGCACCCTGGCTGCGACGCTGTTCGACACCTGGAATGATGTCCTGCTGTATCGCACACTGGCGACACTGCAGTTGGATGTCCCGACCTTCGACACCGTCGACGCGCTCCGCTGGACAGGCCCTTGTAGGGACTTCGAGGATTGCTGCCGCCGTCTGCAATCCCGGACTTCTTCGCCCGCGCGATATCCTGTTTGGGCAACGCTGGCGGAGAGATTCGCCTGTGATTTTCCAAATTATTTGAGGTGATTTTTGCCATGGTTTTTGATGAACTGCCCTGGAGCACAACATGGAAATCAAAGGTGCAACCTTTTTGTACACCTTGGCTGGCCTGATGATCACGTTCGCGGGGTTCTCGGCGCTCTTGTTAGCCGTCCGACCGCTCGCTGGAGCGAAATTATCACTGCTTGACAGATACCTCGCAAAAACGGTCATGACGCACATTTTCGTATTGACGGCGGGAGCGCTGCTGCCGGCGATATTGGCGCTCTACGACATTCACGAAACATGGATTTGGCGCATCTCTAGTGTGCTTTTCGCACTACCGATGCTGTCTCTTCAGGTCACCTATCCGCGCCGACGCCGCAAGGTGGTCGGTGAAGGACCGCCGCCCGCGATATTCGCGGTCTTCGTTGTATTGGGCGCCGCGGTGACACTGGCGATGCTTGCCTACGTTTTAGCGGGCCTCCCATACAGCCCCGCAGCCTACATCACTGCGTTGACGATCGACTTCTTTACGGTCATTTTCGGCTTCGTGGTCGCGCTCGATGTCATTATGCAACAACCAATGGAAGCGTTGGAGCAGCCGACGGTTAATCTCGGCATCGACGACCGACCGTCCGGAAGTCTCAGCGAAATATCGAGCAAACAATGATCCGTTTGCCATGTCTGGTTCGGCCTCTCAGCTTTGTGGCGTCGCTCAAAGCCGAACTCGCTGCGGTCGGAGCGCTCGCGTTAATGGCGCTTATTCCCATAATGCACGTCCGCGGATAGGCAGAGGCAGTCGGTTGCGTCGCATCATTCGGACCGACTCAGCCATCGGCAAAAGCCAGGGACAGGCGTAATAGTCGGTGATTTTGTGATCAACTTGCCGAGCACGCGAATGCGAACAGTGTGAGACGGTTCCCATTTGCCGCCTATGAGTTCGGATACGATCACGACAGGCACTTCATCAACCTCGGCGACCGCCATTTTCCACAGCGCGGCCGGCATCGGTGGACCTGGTCTCCCCAGACGATGCCATCTCTTCGTCCTCAACAAACCTCGACTCCGCCCGGTCGCGTGACTCTCGTTTTCTGACAAAGTCGATGCAACGGTTGTGTGCTATCCGGAAGAGCCACGGGCGCAGGGCGCTTGGATCGTCGAGCGCCTCGGGGCTGCATTATTGAAACCATCCTATCGCGGAAAGTACTTCAAGACGACAACTCCATTCTTAAACTGATACGTGCCCGCGAGCTCAAGATCGATCAATGAAGCGTTGACGTCTGCAAAGACGCGTTTTCCTTCGCCGACGCGCGTGGGCATGATCCACAGCTCATATTCGTCAACGAGTTTGGCAGCCAGGAGCGCTTGGTCCAGTTGGGTGACCCCGTACTTCATGATGTTGCCACCGCGCTCCTGCTTAATCTTTGCGAGCTCCGTCGCGGCATCACCGGCGATCAATGAAGCATTCCAGGCGACCTCTTTGAGCGTCCTTGAGACAACTAATTTCTTGAGCGCGTTAATGCGGTCGATGTACTTGTCCCCCTTTATCTGAGGCCATACCGCAGAGAACGTCTGGTAGGCGACGCGACCCAACAGGAAAAACTCAACGTCGGCCAGCTGCTGATAGGCATACTCCTTGCATTCTTCGTCGAAAAATGGCGATGCCCAGGTCATCGGCGACTCAACTACACCGTCCAGCGAGATGAAGCTCGACACTATCAGCTTTCTCATGGTCGGGTCGCCTTTCGTCCCTTACGCGTGCCGCAGAACTTGGGTTTCCCCCATTCTGCAGCCAAAGTTTCAGAGTGTATCTTGTTCGCTAGGCTTTGTGGACTTGTCATTCTGAGTTCTCCGATTATGTCGTTCGTCTAGCAGGCCGGATTAGATCTCCGACCTGCTTTATCTCTAAAGACGTATCAGGCGGAGAGAAAAGATACGTGGCACGCGTCCTCCATGGTGGCTCTGCCTCCGGAAGGACATGCAGCGCTCACCCTTCGCGAAGTCTGCGGCCTGACACGGCTCAAAAAAATGCAATGGCTGTCGATTTCGGTCTCTCCCAACGACTAACTGATAGAAAGAAACCTAAACCGGAGAAAAAAATGTCTACCACCACCTATTTCATCGATCCAGCCGAACTCTTGCTCCAGCCAGTAGAGGGAAAGAGCCGGGAAACAAAACTCTCGTTTGCTAAAGCTTCGTCCGACAGGGCTGCTCGGCCAAGCTCAAACGCCGTAGTAGAAGAACGGCTGTGGAAACTGACGCAGCCAGCAGCTTCCACCAAAACTACTATTGTCGACCTGGCGTTTCTGCTGCTGGCATTGGGATTGGCGATGGCAGCGATGACTGGGTGCTGTACAGAGCTGTTTCATCTGATGCAGAGCGACGCCATCGGTCACGTAGCCGCCTTAGCTCTGGGCCCAGGCGCATAAACAGGTCTGATCGCGAATGAATCAGATGAGAGTAACCAATGACAATGAATACCGCCTTAAACACAAATCCTAACTGCGGCGCGTTGGCCGTAGACAAACCACCGAAGGTTGTGGCCGGATAACCGGAATGGCGAGTCGCCCTCGATCAGTGCAGTGGCGGCTACTGAATTGTGAGGGGAAGCCCGAGCCCAGTTGTGTCGATCTACTCCGCTTGCTAATTTGGCGTAGATGCCACCGCCTGCGCCTGAACAAGTCAGCAGGACCATTGAGACTCTTTACCGGTTGGAGTCCGGCCGGGTTCTGGCGACGCTAGTGCGCCTCCTCGGAGATTTGGATCTGGCCGAAGAGGCCATGCATGAGGCGTTCGCCGCGGCTCTGGAGTCCTGGACGCTGGCTGGCATTCCTGACAAGCCACGCCCGTGGCTGATTTCAACGGCACGCTTCAAGGCCATAGACGCCATGCGCCGGCGCGCGCGTTTCGATGGAGCACAGCGAGATCTGGTTACCCACATAGAATCGCGCGTCAGCGACGTCCCGCTCGAAGAGGAAGAGATTGAGGACGATCGCCTCCGCCTGATCTTCACCTGCTGCCATCCCGCTCTGCCTCCGGAAGGACAACTCGCGCTTACTCTGCGCGAAGTGTGCGGCCTGACCACAGAGGAGATTGCCCGGGCATTTCTGGTTACGCCGGCAACGCTCGCCCAACGTATCGTGCGCGCCAAGGCAAAGATCCGAGAGGCATCGATTCCCTACGAGGTGCCGGCGCCGCAGGAGTTGCCGGAGCG
>JAFAHI010000144.1 GCA_019237325.1 Verrucomicrobiota bacterium
TCAATCGTTGTGTGTACATTTTGATTCGCGTACTTCTCGTCCTGCACGATATGAATCGGAATGAGACTTTCGCGTTGGGAAACGCACTCATGATCGACGTCGCATTTGAACAGGGTCCGAGCGAAGCCTGTGGTACCGCCTGACGCCGTGGTTTTGGTGATGCCGTCTTTGTTAACCAGCCGCACCTCGGCCTCCGCGGCGGTGATTCCGCTCCATCCAAAACGATAGGTAAGATGCACGGTCGGAGCAGGTGGAAACTTTCCGGCACCTTTGCCCGTAGTCACGGAATTTGCCCAAGGCGGTTCAGTCTCCTCGCCGTACGCGGCGGTCAGCGCGATAAACCCGGCTAGTATTAAACCCGGAATCCGCAGAGAAAAGATTCGCAGACCAACCGGACTGTTGTCGCAACCAGGACATAAAAATCTCACGCAAAGACGCAAAGACGCCAAGAAAGAGTCGGGGTTAAAAGTCATGGCTTAGAAGGTTCGATTGCGCTTCAACGCCCGGCTCGGGCACGGCAAATGATTTACACAGCAAGGCGGCAAAGGCCACAAAGATAACAAAATACTTATTGTGAGCTCTGTCTTTTCTTTGCGTCTTTGCGGCTTTGCGTGGGATTTTTCATCGCGGAACTAATCGTTCGACGGCGTTCGAAGGCAACCAGCCCGCAATGCCGGCAGCGGTCTGGCAAAGTGTCCAGGCTCCACGTTCTGACACGAGGCGTACCGATTCGCCAAGCCCCAGAGTCACGGTAACTCGCGATCCGTTAGCTGGGCCGTAACGCACGTCCACCGAAGGATTAATTACCACGGCCAAGTCAGGGGATCTGGCTCCATCGCCAATCCAGAACGCAATGGCAAGGCAGACCACTGCGCACGGGATAGCGACCGCGAGAATGATTTTTGAAACCGGGCGAAACCGCGGCCAGACGAACCAGGAATAACCAGCATAAGCAAGTACCCAGAAGAAGATGGATCCGCCTAACATCCAGATGTCGGGATAATTCCCAAACCAGCTGGCCAGCGTCTCTTCGTCTGGCTCGGCGCCGGCGGTTTGCAAAACGAGATTAAGGTTGTGTTTAGCCGATTCGAATCCCGGAGCCAGGGCCAACGCCCTTTTGAAATTCAACACCGCTCGCCCCTTGTCATCGAGCTTTAAGTAAGTGTTGCCTAGATTATAAAATAATTCGGGACTTACGTTTCCGGTAGCGACCAAGTGTGCATAGTCCGCGCGCGCTTGGTCGAATTTTCCGGCCGTGAACTCCTGATTCGCCTGATTCCAGATGACAGGATCTGCGTTCGAGTTGTTGACGGCGATAAACAATGCTAACCATCCGATCCGCAACCAGTTCACGGCGTTTTTTCCCACTCGTGCAGGGTTTCTCTGATTCCAATGCGATCCATGGGGGTAATTGCCGAGAAACGATGGGCGTAAACAAAATCGCTCCGCTTGGCCACCAGCTCTAACAGCCTCGTCCGCAAAGGATCTGATACGTTTCTTTCTCGCACGGCCTCTTCGGCCGTAATCTGTCGGGTCGCCTCGGGCGATCGCAGAAGGAAATCCACCTCGATTAGCCGAGTGGCGGCGCACAACACACTCTCGGCATCCTGACTCTTAAGGTCACGGTAAAGGCGTCGCCGTTCTCGGCGAAGCGCCCTGGCGGCAGCGTGCTCAGCGTTCCAGGAGCGCAACCACTGGCCGAAGCCGATCGCGAGCAACCCGATCACGGCGATTCCTTGCAGGATCCAAAACCAAGTCTGTTGACGAACGGTCGCAAAGCCCGGGCTGGGCGAGAAGTGGCTAACATTAGCAACACTGGCGATCGATGGGACCGCTGCCGGCTGGCTGCCGGATTGAGCGGGCGAAGGGCTGGTGGTTGGCAAAATCGATGCTCCCGACACTATCTCTGGCTTCGGCTCAGCCTTTAAAGTCACATACTTCTCCGCGGCGGGATCAAAATAGGAGAACGTGACGCCAGGCGTCTGCGTCACTGGGGCCTGCGGGATGAGAACATAGGCAAACGCTTTGATCGCACTGAGACCGACCTCGTCGAGAGGCGTCAGGTCTGTGGCCGGTGGATGAACGTTCCAAGCCGGCATCTGTTCCAGGTGCGGAGCCTGCACCCGATCGAAATTTCCTAAGCCTCTTATTTGCACCTGAAAAATCACTGGATCGCCCACCTTGCTGCGTTCGGGTTTGACCGAGGTTTCCAGCGAAAATTGGCCAACGCCGCCGCTGAAATCTGCCGGTCGGCCGGCCTCCGGCAGAGGTTTAATTTCGATCGAGCCGCTATTCGTCTCGACCTTCACATCTTTTCTCTCAAATGCGTTCGACGGACTTCCGAAGGGACTCTGCTCGAAAAAATCATCGAACCCGGGGGAGCTCTGAGTGACCGGCAAGTGCAGGAGAAATTCCTGATATGCCGAAGGCAACTCCAGCCGGCCGGCGTGTACACCCGTTATGGCGGTTCGATAAATTAACAGTCGATACCGCTTGCCGTTGACCGTCTCCTCTTTTTCTACGGGATCGGGATATTTCTTGGTAACGAAGCCGTCACCATCGATAATGGGAAACTGGCCCTGGGGATAAGGCTGGTACCAGATCCGGCGATCGAAATAAAAACGAAGTTCGATTGGAACGGGCTCTCCGACGAAAGCTGAATCCTTAGGAATAACCAGCTCACCAAAATAAGGTTTGTCCGGCTGGGTCCCTTGGTTGTTCGGCCCTTTCTTTGTAACCTGGAGCGTTAGCTCATTGGTGTAATAGGTCTTCCCATCAATGGTAATTGGGACAGGCGGTATCTTAAAAGTTCCTTCTTGAGACGGTGTTACGAGATAGCTAAAGATTGAGCTGAATGAAGGTTGGCCATTAATCAGCTGGTACCTCGTAGATTGGCCCGCCATTTCAACCTCCAGATGGTCTCCTTCCACGTCCGGCGGATCGATGACTCTGGCGTTTTGAATCTCGATTTGCAGTTCAACCGGTTGCTCCACGGTCGTAGTCGCTACCGAAAGATTTGCCCGAATCACCGGGTCCGCACCGAGCGCCGGTAACTGCAGCAGCGCGGAAAGAAAGGCAAAACCGCAGATGAACGCAGATGAACGCAGATAAATTAATCCGCGGATCACGCTGAACCTATCGCGTGGTAGTGTCTGCTGAAGCGGACTGAACCGATTCCTAGGTGAGCTTGTCGTCATGCTTACGGTGAGGTCAAATCTTCTGAGATGAGGCTATCATTACCGCCGGTGTGTTTAGGTTGCAGGCCAAAATCCGCGTCTATCTGCGTTCATCTGCGGTTGGATTTTTGGTTTTGTTTGGTGTTCACGTTTACCAGTCTCGGGTAACGGGTTTCTCGCGCTTGTGCCGGGATAGATTTACGTGGTCTTCTTCGCCGCGAAGTGAATCCAGGAGGCCGTTTGCCTCTTCTCGGCTCATTTTTCCGTCCTGCGGCGATTGGCTATCTTGATTGTCCGGCCGGTTCGGATCTCGCGGTTGGATCTCTCTTAAGTCGCCTTTTTTGTTCTTTGGCGTCGAATTTGGGCTTTCGCTCTGGCCATCGTTATTCTCGTCAGACTGAGAATTCCCTTCATTAGGCTGGTTTTGGCGCTGGCCCGACTTTCCGGAATCTTGCTGATTCTGCGGGCCGCTTTTTTGCCGTTGTCCACCAGTACCGCGGGAACTTTGCCGCTGTTGTTCCATTTGCTTCTGCTGTTCTGCCTCTTTGATTCTTCGCAGCAGTAGATCGAGGTTTTTCTTAGCGGCAGCGTCGTTTGGGTCGATGTCCAATGCCTGTTCGTAAAGGTACTTGGCGTCGTAGTAATTCATTAACTGCCGCTCGACGTCCTCTTGACTGTCGCCTGCCTTGAACAGTGAGTTCCCGGCGTTATAGTAGGCATTCTCTCGCAGGTTCGAGTTTGGGCTGTTCATCGCCTCAGAATAATTTTCAAAAGCCTGATCGAACCTATCCAACCGGTAAGCGGCATTGCCCGCGTTGAGATTCAGAAGCGGGTCATGCGGATGTGTCTTTAGCTCGTCTTGCCACAAGTCCAATGCAGCCTCGTAATCGCCACTGCGATAAAAGTCGAGCGCGCTGGCGCCTCGACTGACGCTCAAGAGAGCGAAGGAGAATAGCAGAAGGGCGGTCGATTGCCGAAGGGGTGCGGAGGCTCTCCTCAGCCGGTCTGCGGTTACCATGGCGAGGAAGAGGAATAGTAATCCGAAGGCTAACGGCCATTGATACCGCTCTATTGGTTTGGTCAACGACCGATTTGTGAGGTTGGCGTCTCCCAAGTGTAACAGACCTTGAGTGAGCACTTGACTCGCAGTTGTAGAAGTGAGCCTTACGTAGAACCCGCCCGTGCTCTCGGCGATCGATTTTAGCCGCGCCTCATCCAGCCTGCTGGTCACGACCTCTCCTTCTCGATCGCGTAGCAGTTGCCCATTGGGCAACGTAATCTGTGATCCGTTCGGCGAGCCAATGCCGATCGTGAAAATCCGGATCCCGGATTGGGCTGCTTTGCGCGCGGCTTCAACTCCATCTTCATCCAGTTCTTCGCCGTCGGTTAGCAGCACTAGTGCGCGCAAGGACTTGCTTTTCTGACCCAGAGCCAGTTCAGCTGCTCGAATGGCGGCCGCGATGTCGGTTCCGCCTCTGGCGATAGTGTTAGTGTCCAGATGATTTATCGTATCGATCACCGTTTCATGGTCGACGGTCAGCGGGGCCTGAACATCGGCTTCGCCCGCAAAGGCGATCAATCCGATACGCTCTTCCGGCAAAGCAGCGATTAAATCTTCCGCCACCAATTTGGCTCGCCGCAGCCGGCTAGGCGAGACATCCGTGGCTAGCATGCTGCGGGAAGTGTCGATCGCGATGAGGATGTCGCGTCCGCGGAAGGCGACGGTCTCTTGGGTTACCCCCCACTGTGGCCGGGCCCAGGTTACCACGAAGAGTGTGCTGGCCTAGAGCAGACAAGCATGCCGAACCATTCTTGGCCAATTCACCGGAGAATCAACCAGGCGAGGGAGCAGATCCGGAGACAGCAGCTTGTGCAGGCGTTTCCGGGCTAACCGGTTCCCATTCCACATGAGAAACGCCAGCACCGGAATGAGCAGAAGCCAAAGCAATTCTACTGGAGCGCCAAACTTCATGGGATCCTTCTCCAAACTGTCTCCCCTAGCACCGTGGTAATCCCAATCAAACTAAGACCAACGCCGACGAACCAGGGAAACAGGTCGTCATAGTTTTCGATCTTTTGAACGCTGATCTCTGTCTTCTCCAATCGATCGATGGAGGCGAAGATTTCCTGCATGCTGCGAGTATCAATGGCTCGAAAAAATTCGCCGTGGCCAATTTTTGCGATCGTCCGGCAGGTGTCCTCTTGAAAAGGCATGTATTCTTCGGTGTAAAACTTGTTGCCGAAACGATCGGTTTCCGGGAAAGGAACTAACCCGTTCGTTCCGGCGCCGATCGTGTAGATGCGGATACCGATTCCGGCTGCGGCCTCAGCTGCTGTGAATGGCGGCACCTTCCCGGCGTTGTTGTCTCCATCGGTGAGTAAAATGATGACCCGGCTCTTCGCCTTCAAGTCCCGGAGGCGGTTGGCCGCGCTTACTAAAGCCGAGCCAATGGCGGTGCCATCTTCGGTCAGCCCGATTTGCAAGCGGCCTAGGTTAGCCAGCAGCCAATTATGATCCAAGGTCAACGGACTCACCAGGAACGGGCGGCCGGCGAACGCGATGATGCCAATGCGGTCATTGGGCCGATTTTGAATGAACTTCTCGGTGACCTGTTTTACGACCTCAATTCGGCTGGCTCGATCGCCGCCGATACTATAGTCCTCCGCCAACATCGACCGGGAAACATCAAGAAGAATCATGATGTCGATACCACTCGCGCGCACTTCCGAGCTAACGACACCGGACTGAGGTTTTGCCAGGCCCAAAAGCAGGCAAATAGCGGCGGTATAGATCAGGAGCTTCTGGGCCAAGGGGACAATCGATCGGCGGAGCTTCAGCCCGTGTTCGAAAATGCGAGCAGGAGCGTAGCGCACCGCGGCCGGAGTTGCCAGCTGCTGCCACACCCAAAGCGTAGGCAGGATCAACAACAAGAGTAACAACCACGGTTGGCCAAAACGAAATTCCATGACTAAATAGTCTAAGGTGCCTGCTCTATCAGGTTTGTCGCTTGCTCAACCAGGTTGGAGCCCTCTTCCGGGGGATGCGCGTGAGCAAACTTGATTTGGTCGGCTACTGACAAAAATCGCTGCAGCGAGGTTTTCTGCACCGGATCAAGACAATTGGTGCTCGCGAGCTCGACCAGAAACTCCTGGGTTGTCCGGCTAACCGACTTGAGCCCATACTGCTGCTCGACGAATGCGCGCACAATAGCCGATAGACCTACGGCGGTATCGTACGGGCTGGCACTTTCAGAAGCGGCTCTGACTTCGCTCAATCGAAGTCTGGCGACTTCTCGCGGTAGCGGCGCAGGTGTCACCTTGGGCTTTGTCGCGGGCCAGAACAGGTAGGCGAGCACGGCCAGCACCAGGAGGACTGCGATAATCGCAATGCTCCAAGCGGCATTATCGCCAACAAACGGACCTCGGATGTCTTCGATGGTCTCGCGGGTAACAGTCAGGGCAACAAAAATCATCCACCTCGTTTAAGTCTCTGTTCGCGATGCTCAAAAAAGCTGTGCAGAATTGGAAAATAGTCCTTGTCGGTACACAACGGTAAAAAATCGATGGCTTGTCGGCGAAAGATAGCATCTCTTCGCTCCCGACGCTCACTCACAATCCGGGCAAACTCCCGCTGCACTTTCTTGCTAGAAAAGTTCGCTTCAAACGTCCGGCCGGTTTCCGGGTCTTCGACTCGCACCAAGCCGGCGGAAGGTAGCTGCCATTCTCCGGGGTCCTCGATCGGGATGGCAATGAGATCGTGGCGTTTGCTGCAAACCGAGGCCGCGCGTTCGAAATCGAGATTTTGAAAGTCCGAGAAGAGGAAAACTACCGCCCTCCTGTTGGCGACCCGATTTACGAACTCTAATGCGCTCACCAAATCGGTACCTCGATGTTCCGGCTCGAAAAAAAGAACCTCTCGGATGATCCGCAGAGCGTGACTCCGGCCTTTCCGGGGCGGAATGTAGAGCTCGGTTTTATCAGTAAACAGCAATAGCCCGACGTTGTCGTTGTTGTTGACGGCGCAAAAAGCCAAGAGGCAAGCGACTTCGGCAGCCAGCTCTCGTTTTGTCATGGAGGTGGTTCCGAAGACGCCGGACGCGCTGACATCAACCAAAAGCAAAATGGTGAGCTCGCGCTCTTCCACGTACTTTCGGACGTAGGCGTCCCCCATTCTGGCAGTCACGTTCCAATCGATCGCCCGAATCTCGTCACCGACCTGATACTGGCGCAATTCGTCAAAGTTCATCCCATGGCCCCGGAAAACGCTATGATATTCGCCCGAGAATGCCGTCTCGACGATGCGGCGGGTCCTGATTTCCAGGCGCCGGATCTTTTTTAGGATTTCAGCCGTGGAACGCGCCATAGGACTGACTTAATAGCAAATAGAAAATAGCAAATAGCAAATAACGAGCCCCTTCGGGCCTCTTTGCACCGACAGCGATCGAACTTGCTCAGCAATCCGAATTCGCTCCGCGATCATTTGCTATTTGCTATGCACTTCGCGCGTAATACGCAAAGGGCTAGGGCACGGAAAGGCCTGCAAAAATCCGCTGCACAACGGTTTCGCTGGTTACTTGCTCCGCTTCTGCTTCGTAACTGACAATGATCCGATGACACAGCACATCTTGCCCGACACTCTTGATGTCATGCGGCGTCACGTAGCCGCGTCCTTCCAGAAAAGCGTGAGCCCGAGACGCTAGCGTCAAATAGATGGTGGCGCGCGGTGAGGCCCCGTACCTGACGAGCCCCTCCATTTCCAACCCGTATTCGGCCGGCTTTCGCGTAGCTCGAACTAAATCAACGATATAGTCTTTGACCCGGTCATCGATAAAGACCTGGTTCACTACTTCTCGCGCCGCGATAACCTGTTCCGGTCCAACGATAGGTTGAACCTTGGTTTCCGGTTCCGACGTCCCCATCAGATCAAGGATCTTACGCTCCTCATCCTTGCTTGGGTAACCGATGTTGATCTTCAACATGAATCGATCGAGCTGAGCTTCAGGAAGCCGATAAGTGCCCTCTTGTTCCAACGGATTCTCTGTTGCTAGGACCAGGAACGGATCAGGAAGCGGATAGGATTGTTCGCCGATAGTCACCTGATGCTCTTGCATCGCCTCCAGCAGTGCGCTTTGTACTTTTGCCGGCGCGCGATTGATTTCATCGGCCAGGATTAAATTGGCGAAAATCGGGCCTAACTTTGGCCTGAATTCATTGTCTCGCTGATTGTAGATCAGGGTACCGATGATATCGGCAGGCAAGAGATCCGGTGTAAACTGAAGCCGTTTGAACTCGGTCTTGATACAAGCGGCTAGCGTGCGGACTGATAGGGTTTTCGCTAAGCCTGGAACGCCTTCCAGCAACAGATGGCCTTTGGTGAGCAACCCGATCAACAGGCGAGTCACCAAGCCTTTTTGGCCGACGACGACTTTAGAGATTTCTGCTTCCAGCGCCTCGATCCAGCTTCCCGCTGCCCTGACCTTTTCGGTGATTTCCTCGGTGGATAACGTCATAACACCCTTGGAAGTAGACACCAAAAGCCAGCAGGGCTCAACCGACGCCTTCACCGCGTCGGTTGAGCCCTGCTGGCTATGGCAGCAGAAATCCGGCTGAGCCGGCTTTCTGCTGCAGTAGCCTGCGCCGCTTTTTAGTGCACGATCACTTAAAAGCAGCGCAGGCTTTTTGGGTTGAATCCGGCCGCAAAACCCGCATTTTAATGCCGTATTGTATCCGACCCCTTGGCAAAGGAAAACGCTCTGGAACGCGATCACTTGCGTAGCGCTGTTGGTAATTGCTGGGAGCGTTATCTGTACAGTTTACTTCGCGTCTAGGGTGCTTTTGTTTTTGCAGCCGCTGCTCCTCCCTGTCGCGACAGCGGGGGTATTGGCTTATCTACTCGAACCAGTAGTTACTTGGTTGGCTCGGCGTGGTCTCCCGCGTCTGGTCGCGGTCATCATTGTGTTTGCGTTGTTTATTATGAGCGGGGCTCTGCTTTTGTTGGGGATTGGGCCCAATGTCTATAATGAGAGCCAAAAGTTCTCGAACGCCTTACCCGGTTATTTCGAGCGGAGCTGGTCGTCGCTTGACAGGTTACTGCGGGAAAATCTGGACAAGCTGCCTCAAATAGGTGCCCACCCAGCTCCGACTCCAAGTCCTTCCAACACAGCTCCTTCGTCTGACCAGGAGAACCCTAACCAGTCCAAGCTGGCAGATAATCCTTGGGTCCAACAATCGTTACAATATTTGCGAGACCAACTGCCGGGTCTGGCCCAGAGAACGTGGGCGTTAGTGCAATCCAGTTTATCCGGTGTATTTGGCGCGTTCGGCTTTGTCTTCGGGCTATTTATGGTGCCGATCTATCTCTTCTTCTTTCTTAAAGAGAGTCCTACTATCGCCGATACTTGGAGCCGGTACTTGCCGCTCAGGAAGTCCGAGTTCAAAGACGAATTGGTGGTCGTCCTGACCGAAATAAACTCTTATCTCATCAATTTTTTCCGCGGCCAATTGGTAGTCAGTATGATTGATGGGGTCCTAACCGCCATCGGTCTGTCTGTCTTAGGGTTGCAGTTTGGGTTCCTGATCGGGTTGTTTCTGGCAATTGTCGGGATCATTCCCTGGGTCGGATTCGCCATCTGCTACATCCCAGCGATCATCATCGCTTTTGTTCAATTTAACGACCTAGCGCATCCCATCTGGGTGTCGGTCATCTTCTTTATCGTGCAACAGATCGACGGGATGGTAGTCGCACCTAGAATCGTCGGTAATTCGGTCGGCCTGCATCCGATGACCGTGATTGTATCCGTCTTTTTCTGGACCCTAGCGCTAGGCGGCCTGCTCGGCGCGGTCTTAGCGATTCCTTTGACTGCCACCGTCAAAGTCCTAATGAACCGCTACGTCTGGGTTCGCCAGCGGAGCATCTTTTTCGACGATAATACGCCAAAAGGCGAAGACTCGGAGATTGAGATCGCGACGTGAGGCCGGTAGGGACGAGCTCCCGCTCGTCCGTTTTAACCATGGCGGCTAGGAGGGGCGCCACCCGAATCAAAGTTGCGCTGTACCGAAGCCCAAACCGGCGTTGCATAACGGTTCCTGCGCTTAGCGATTTTCGGGGCCTGAGATCGAGAGCAGGGGTATTCGCTTGCCATAACCGCGACGCCCGGAAAACCGAGGCCACGCTCATTGGGGTTGCACGTTCTAGGGCCCGTCACGCTTTCCAGGGAGCCGCGGCAAAAACACGGAGCGGAAAAACCGCGCCTCATAAACCAACTCGCCTGCAGTCCGACAAGGCGGAATGCGGCTCCCCTCCGCTTTGGGTGAGCGACAACGATAGACTAGTATGAGACCTCAAGGAGAGGCTAGGTTCAGTTATCCGTTAGAATTAACTTCGACCCAGCCTCGCAGCCGTCCCTCTACATGTGCTCTATAATATTACCCCCGAATTCGGAGCACCTGATTTCCGTCGCTCCGGTCATCAGTCGCGCAAAATCGTACGTAACCCGCTTGCTCGCGATGGCGCCGTTTAGGCCTTTCAGGATCAGATCCGCAGCTTCGCCCCAACCCAAGTGGCGGAGCATCATTTCACCGGAGAGCACGACCGATCCGGGATTGACCCGGTCAAGATTGGCATACTTTGGTGCCGTACCGTGTGTCGCTTCAAAGATGGCGTGCCCGGTGTGATAATTGATGTTTCCGCCGGGAGCGATCCCAATACCGCCGACCTGGGCAGCGAGCGCGTCCGATAGATAGTCTCCATTCAAATTCAGGGTGGCGATCACGTCAAAATCGTCGGGTCGGGTAAGGATCTGCTGTAGCGTGATGTCGGCGATCGCATCTTTAACGATGACTTTGCCGGCCCCTTGAGCGGCCTTCAGTTCGTCGTTCGCGGCGGCTTCACCCTTGGCGCTCTTGGTTTTTTCCCAGCGAGCCCACGAATAGGTCTGTTCCGCGAAGAGGGTGTCGGCCAATTCGTAGCCCCAGTCTCGGAAACTTCCCTCAGTGAACTTCATGATGTTGCCCTTGTGCACGAGCGTCACCGATTTACGTTTCTGCTCGATCGCGTATCGGATAGCGGCCGCAATCAACCGGGAAGAACCGAGCCGGCTCACCGGTTTAACCCCAATACCAACCTCAACATCGACTTTTCCCAGTGCGGGTTCAAAGGCGAGAAAGCCTTTAACGGCGCCTTCCGAGCCGAACCGGATCTTGGCGAACTCCTTCGGGAACTCGGTTTCAAAGAACCGAAGCACCTTCGCTGCTTCCGGCGACCCGGCTTTGAATTCGATACCCGCGTAAATATCCTCGGTATTCTCGCGGAAGATCACCATATTGACCTTCTCAGGACCGCGTACCGGGGAGGGCACACCTTCGAACCATTGGACCGGTCTCAGGCAAACGTAGAGGTCCAAGAGCTGGCGAAGAGCCACATTCAG
>JAFAHI010000373.1 GCA_019237325.1 Verrucomicrobiota bacterium
TGGCGGTCGTGGAGAAGCAGTTTTTTCCGAACTCTGACCGGCCAGAATTGTTGGTTGAGGTCCAGCTTCCCTTAGGGACCAGCATCGAGACGACTAGCGCAGCGGCTAAAAAAATCGAACACTGGTTGTCGGAACAACCCGAATCGAAAATCGTGACCTCCTATATCGGAGCGGGTGCGCCCCGGTTTTTCTTTTCCTACAATCCGGAGCTGCCTGATCCCTCCTTTGCGAAGATTGTGGTTTTGACACCGAATTCGGAGGCAAGGGATCGTCTCAAATTGCGCCTGCGCCAAGCGGCGGTCGATGGGTTGGCGCCGGAAGCGAGGATTCGGGCGACGCAGTTGGTATTTGGTCCCTACTCTCCCTTTCCCGTTGCGTTTCGGGTGATGGGGCCCGATCCGGCAAGACTTCGGGAAATCGCTCGCAGTGTAGAAGAAATCATGCGCAACGACCCGGATATGCGCACGGTGAATGTGGATTGGGGAGAACGCGTTCCCAAGTTGCACTTCGTTTTGGATCAAGAGCGATTGCAGCTCATCGGGCTTTCACCCGAAGAGGCAGCGCAGCAGTTGCAGTTTCTTCTGAACGGTCAAACCGTTACCCAGGTCCGTGAGAATATTCGAGCGGTAAATATTGTGGTGAGAAGTGCGGGACCCGAACGATTGGATCCGACGAAGCTGGAAAATTTCACTCTCACGACCCGGAATGGAAAACCGATCCCTTTAAGCCAGATCGGACGGGTTGAGATGCAATCGGAAGAGCCGCTGATCAAGCGGCGGGATCGTGTTCCCACCATCACCGTGCGGGGTGACAATATTGAGACGGCCCAACCGCCGGATGTCTCTTCCCGGATCTGGGCCAAACTTGCTCCACTTCGAAACGCGCTACCGGCAAACTATCGGATCGAGATGGCGGGCTCGATCGAGGAAGCAAATAAAGCTAACTCTGCACTGGCTCCACTTTTCCCCATCATGCTCCTGCTTATGCTGGCTGTCATCGTCATTCAGGTACGTTCTCTTTCAGCCATGTGGATGGTGATGCTGACCGGCCCGCTCGGACTGATCGGGGCGGTGCCGGCACTACTCATTTTTCACCAGCCTTTTGGATTTAATGCCATTCTCGGTCTGATCGGTCTGTCGGGTATCTTGATGCGAAACACTCTCATTTTGATTGGCCAGATTCATTCCAATCAAGCAGATGGCCTTGATGCATATCATGCGATCATCGAGGCCACCGTCCAACGGTCGCGACCAGTCATCCTGACCGCGCTGGCCGCAGTGCTGGCGTTTATTCCGCTCACTCATTCGGTGTTCTGGGGATCCATGGCTTATGTACTGATCGGAGGCACTGCCGTTGGCACGGTTTTGACGCTAGCCTTCCTTCCCGCGCTCTACGCTATCTGGTTCCGCGTTAGCCACGTCGAGCGGCGTCATGCCGGACATGAAGCAGGTGCACGATCCCAATTAGAGAAGGCGATTGCTGCGGAATTGTAGCGCAGCCGAACGTGAGCTGCCGCGAGATATCCTTCAAGCGGTGTTACATCTCTCCCGCCATTGCTGCGAGGTTGACTTCCGGAGCCGCAAGCGAATTCCTCGTGAGGAGGCGTCAAAACTTGTCCGACTGGCGGAGAGAAAACGAACGGAGTTGAAACTGCTCACACCGACCTTTATTGAAATCTCTATTTTTGGCCGGAAGGCCCTGAGGACTGTGTGGCACACTGATCGTGCCAAAGTGGCACAAATCTCGACGTTCGACTCCTCGTTACAACCGGCAAACGTTTGGTGCTGAAACACTTATAACAAGTGACTCCGCCTGGCATGGTATTAGCTCTCCGGCGAAAATCGTAACCCCAAAAGAGCTATGGAAACAAATCGTTACCAACCTCATCAACAGTCAGAATTATCAGCGGCCTTTGATCGATTCGTGACGCTCCGCGAGGAAATGGATCGGTTATTGGGTTCAGCCTTCGGTTCAATCGGGCGTCCGGCAGGTTCATTCAAAAGCTGGTCACCACCTCTCGATGTTTATGAAGACAAAGATAACTTCACCGTTGTAGTTGACCTCCCAGGTTTAAAAAGAGAAAAAATTGACGTCTCCTTGCGTGAGCAGAATCTAACTGTATCAGGAGAGCGGACCCCAGAAGAGAACCCGGGCGAACAGGGATTTCGGGCTGAGCGGTTCTATGGCAGCTTTCAGCGCACGGTGAAACTTCCCGCGCAAGTCGATCCGAGCACGGTAAAAGCGTCCTATCAGGACGGCATCTTGAAAGTCGTGCTTCCAAAAGCTGAGGCTGCCAAGCCGAAGCAGATAGCGGTTTCTGTGAACTGAAACGATCACTTAAACAACTTCTAGTTATCGAGATTTAACAGAGAACTTACCATGAACGAACAATTTGCACCTTCAGAGCGGCGCCAGGAAATGGCCACACGGCAATCGAATCAATTCTATTTCACTCCCTTGGTGGATGTGCAATCGACCCCAGAAAATATCGTACTGCGTGCAGAGATGGCGGGAGTGGACAAGACCGGACTCGAAATCACGGTCGAGGATGGCAATCTGGTCCTGGTTGGTCGTCGCTCGCCCTTGAATGTATCCGGCGACCCAATCTACGCGGAACGCAGCGCCGTTGATTATCGCAGGGTCTACGAGCTGGATCCCTCGATTGATACCGACAAAATCACGGCTCGCATAGAAGATGGAATTCTGACTGTGACGCTGCCGAAGGCAGAAAGGGTTAAGCCGAGAAAAATCGCATTGGAATAATATTAGGAGTGACCGCGGGAGATTAGCCGCTCGGGCTGGCCTTTCCCCGGGAAGGAAGTCTCCCGTGGCTCCAAGGACTGTGGGAATCGATGTTGGTCTATCAGATGGTCGGGCTTTCGCGGACTGGCAGTGAAACTAACCGAGGCCTGCCAAGACCATAGTCGATCGCTTACCAAATCGAAGTTGTCGGCCGGAATTGAATGGTGAGATAAAAGTTCTCAATGCCGAAACGGTCAAGAGGTAGGCGTACGAAATACTCTCCCTGCAATCCCGCAGGATAACTCACCCTCACTGGATATTCGCTTGTCACTTCTCCATGTCCTTCGCAGCTCGAGCACTCGTAGGGGCCGATACCCCCATGACCGCGGCAGGCCGGGCATACCAGTCTTGCCGGAACCATGATGCAAACTTCGCCTCCCGCGAAAGCCTGTTGGGGCGACAAAGGCACTTCCACGTTCAGGCTTTCGAGGCGTTCCGCTTTGGGCCGGGTGAGCAAAGCGAAATTGCTCCACAAGCGCTCGAATACCTCGTCTAAGGATGGGGAAAATGTCTCGTAAGAGCCGAACAGGGATATATCGTCGGGCTTACGCGTTGGCGTCTCCGGCATGAGCGGTTCGCCGCGATGCCTACGCTGAACAATAGTTTCGGACGGACGCATCGGTTCCATTCGATGGATCGGAATTTCTTGCGCCTTCCGATCGTAAGTTTGGCGTCGGACCGGATCACTAAGCACGTCATAAGCCTCCTTTAGTTCGAGGAACCGGTCACTGCCAAGCCCTGTTAGGTCGGGATGAAGTTCGAGTGCAAGCCGGCGATAGGCCGATCGGATCTGCTCCTGGGTAGCCTCAGGAGCCAGACGAAGAATGAGGTAATAATTCTTTCTCATGTCTCACATCCAATTTACTCGGTTCAGAACCGCGAGAACGACCGCGAGTTCACGGTCATTAACCTTACGTTTAGTCAGCCGGTTTAGGAAATCAATCGATTGCGATTGGGTGCATCCTACAGGCTTTGCTCGGACGGGGGCCAACTCCGTAAGGTCTACTGCAGTTGAATGTTTCCGCAAGGGATTCCGCCGGAACGGTAAGGCTAACCCTGGTTACCAAGTTCTGGAGCAAGGACAGTAGCCGAGGCTCTGTCGAAGCTAGAGAAGACCCGGTTCGACCTGCTCATAACGGGCATCGGACTCCCGGGCGGCACCGGCCTGGAAATTGTCCAGCAGGCGCGATTGCAGCAATCGGGTTTGCGCGGGATCGCGCTGTCCGGCTTTGGCACCGAGCATGACCTCCATCGCAGCGAGGAAGCCGGTTTTTCAGCCCATATCGTTAAACCGATCGATATCGAGCAGCTCAACACGACCATCCGGAGGTCGCTGGAGCCAGGTTCCTGACGCGCAACTCCGTTCTGGCTCGTTGATTTTTCTGCAAGGGATTCTGCTCAGCCGCAACATTGAAAAGAAAAGAAGCCGATCCTGTTATGGCGTAGGCGAGGCGGCATTTAATTCTAAATTCCATTGCTGCAGTGGTGCAATGTCAACGTAATAAGATTGCAATACCCTCAAACAAGTGGGCTCCAATAGTTTCCTGACCTCCAGGTCCTTCTTCGGTTACCACCCTGACCGATTGCGTCGGGGCGGCGATTGGTAGTGGATTACTAGGTTCTTCCTGCGCGGAATTCGGATGGAGGTAAACCGCTAAATTTCTGGAGCCATTCGGGGACAATGCACGCGACGACGAGCGCCGGGCTCGATCCTGATTAAGCGCACGAGCGAAAAAATCCTCGAAGAACAGGAAATGGCCAATTCAACGTTTAGGCGCCAACTAATAGCAAGGTCCAATATGCTAAGCTCTTACGAACTAGCAGCATGAGCACATCAGATACAAAAAAGCTTCCCGCACTGATGAGGTTCCCCGTGCTGAAGTCGCTGACCGTTCTGGCGTGGCTCGCTCTCTTCAGTCTCCAAGAGACCTACGCCGCACCTAATCCGGACCGATTAGGTAACTCCAATTTCAGCGGCAACTGGACGCTAGACCTCCGAGCATCCACCTCACTGGATCCGTTGATGAACCAAATCGGAGCCGGCCTTCTCGATCGACAATACGCCTCCCAAACCAGGCTGAAAGCTACATTGGAGCAAACTGACGACGAACTGAAGATCGCTACCCGTGGCCCCGGCTTCGCCTTAGAGGAAACCCTTTACCTCGACGGGCACAATAACCAAAATAACCTGAAATTGCTGGGAGCGACTTCTGTCAATGCCAGAACGGCCTGGTCCAAGGACCACAAGGAGCTCGTTGAGACTCATCAGATCAAAACCAAACAAGGAAAAGACGGCGAATTGATCATCAAAAGATCATTGATGGACCAAGGGAGGACCTTGGTAGTTTCTTACGTGTTAAGGCTCAACGGAGACCCTAACCAAACTTCTGCCCGCCAAATCTGGCGCAAAGAAGGTTGAGCAGTCGGTTCCAAGATCATTGAGTATGGCACAGGGATATTTTTTCATTCGGAAGTCCAGTAGAGCGAGGCAAAAAAATGTCATTGTGGGGGTCCGTAGCGGCTCTTCTGGACGATGAAATCCTGAAGTAAAGCGACGTGCGATGTGAGCGATAAAAAACGAGTTTTGATTCTCTGTACTGGTAATTCAGCGCGAAGTCAGATGGCCGAAGGACTTCTTAGGCATGACGCCGGGGAACTTTTCGAGGTAAACAGTGCTGGCACAAAACTTGGCAACGTCCGGCCAGAAGCGATTGCCGTTATGGCAGAGCTTGGAATTGATATTCGGGGGCATCGGTCAAAGCACGTTGACGACTTTAGCGGCCAGTCCTTCGACTACGTTATAAGTCTCTGTGACAATGCCCGGGAATCTTGTCCCGTCTTTTTCGCCCGGGCGCATCAACTTCATCACGAGTTCAAAGATCCGACGGCTGTGGCCGGATCGGAGGAGGAATGCCTTAACATGTTTCGGCACGTACGGGATCAGATTCGCGAGTATCTGCGCGAGTTCGCTCTTACCGCTGCGTAAAGATCGTCGGGCTAGTCTTGAACGTTTCGGTGCCAAGCGATGAGGAAGGATTCGGTTCGGGAATGCATAGCGGCAGATAGTCCACACAATTTAGACATAACAAAAAGCAGTCTGCGTCTGCTCTGAAACGCGAATCATTCTGGGAAACAAGCTGTGAGTGATAGTGAGCAGACGGTGGCCGCTCGAATCGCTGATTCGCTCGTGCGGCAGATGAAGCAATTCTTGCTCAACTCGCTGGTCGCTTTCGCTTGGATCGCTGTTCTCAGCCCATCACACACTTCCGGTGTCATCGAATCGATTCAATTGAACAAACCGAATCTTAGTGGCACCTGGACTCTCGATCTAAGCGCATCGGCCTCGCTCGCGGCGCTGATGAACCGAATCGGGGCTAGGCTCCTCGATCAATATTTCGCCGCCTCCACCAGGCTGACAGCGACCCTAAACCAAACTGGAGACATCCTTACGGTTTCTACCCGCGGCCCCGGCTTCGCCTTAGATCAAACCCTTTATCTTGACGGACGCATCGACACCGGTGGCCCCAATCTCTTGGGAGCGACTTCACTCAATACAACAGCGGCCTGGTCCAAGGACAATAAGCAGCTGGTAGAAACTCATCAGATCAAAACCGAACAGGGAAAGGACGGTATCCTGGTGATCAAACGGTATCTGATCGACCAAGGGAAAACGTTGGTGCTTGTCTTCAGCCTAAGGCTCAATGCAGAAACGTATCAATCCTCCGCCCGCCAAATCTGGCGTAAGCAATCTACAACCGGCTTCGGATCCTCGGAGTTCTGTCCGCTTTCCAGATCCCGAATTCTTTGGAAATGGAAGGCTGGGGATGCCACATGCTCGCGGGAGCTGGTTCGTCCGGACTGAATGATTCCGCAACTGTTGCCCAATCCTGGATGTGCTCCAAACAGATCAGAGCTCAACTTACGCTTGCAGATCGCGTCTGCGGAACTGGCGCATTCTGTTCGATCAAATTCTGCGATTTCAGATCTGCCCAGAACTCGTCGGGGATTTTTGTCTGCATAGAAGTGTAGTCAGCAAGAATTTGCTGCTCGCTTCTACTGCCTACCACCAGGGCGGAGGCAACATCGGGTGCAGCGGAGAACTGCAGAGCGGCAGTTCGCAGGTCCACTCCGTAGTTGGCTGCCACGTCCAACAGCTTTTTGCGTTTTTGAATGAAGGCTGCAGGAATCTTATAGGCCTCTTTCCCATAGTTATAGCGAGGGCTTCCCGAGAGGAATCCCGC
>JAFAHI010000479.1 GCA_019237325.1 Verrucomicrobiota bacterium
TGCATTCGGAGCAATCAGGTATCGAGCAGCGGATCGCGGCTCATCTAAAACAGCGCCGCCTGGCAAGCGGTCTGTCGCTCGCCGATTTGGCGGAACGATCCGGCGTTAGTCCGGCCATGATCTCGAAGGTGGAACGTTCTGCCGCCAGTCCTACGGCCGCTTTGCTCGGGCGCCTTTGTAACGGGCTTGGAGTAACCCTTTCCTCCCTGATCGCGAACGCCGAACAAAGGACTTCGCCCTTGGTCAGAGCGAAGGATCAAACCACCTGGCAAGACCCAGTCACCGGATTGACGAGGACCATGATCTCTTCCAATTCGCCGGACTCAGCCGTCGAGATCGTCCGTATCGATTTGCCGCCGGACTCGAGCGTCAGTTATGACGCCCAACGCTATCTGCGTTATGAACAACAGGTCGTGTCGCTCAAAGGCCGCCTGCATCTTACCGTCGGCAACCAAGAATATCAGTTGGAACCATGGGACTGTCTATTAATGCCGACGAACGTACCCCTGCGGTTTCATAATAAAGGGCAGGTTAGCTGCCGCTACCTGGTCATTGTGAGGAAAACGTAATGAATATAGAGATCCGGCCTGCAAGAAGTGATGATTTAGAAACGATCCTCGCCATTTACAACGATGCGATTATTAACACGACTGCGGTCTATGATTATCAACCGCGAACAGCCGAGGCACAGCGGCAGTGGTTTGAGACTAAACAAGCTCAACGTTTACCTGTGTTTGTAGCTGTCGAAAATGCTACGATAATCGGATTCGGTTCCTTTGGTCCGTTTCGTCCCTGGCCGGCCTACCAGTATACCGTAGAAAACTCACTTTATGTCGATTCCGCGTTCCGGAGGAAAGGTGCAGGGACCGCTTTGTTAGCTTCCTTAGTAACCGCGGCTCAGACCGCCGGATATCATGCCATGGTGGCGGGAATCGATGCTAGCAATGAAGCTAGCCTTGCTCTGCATCGACAAGCGGGTTTCGAGCCAGTCGCTCAGTTCCGTGAAGTCGGTTGGAAGTTCGAGCGTTGGCTGGATCTCGTCTTTATGGAGAGGATATTGGGAGGGTAGGTTGTAGGTTTTAAGTTATAGGTTCTAAGTTGTAAGTTGGGTTGTCCCGAAGGGACGCAATTCGTGCAGCTCCGAAAAACCAACTTAAAACTTACAACTTATAACCTAAAACCTGAAACTACACTTGTTTCCACGGCTCCGGTACCCATTCAAAGCCTTGACCTTTCTTTCGAATGTAGCCGACGGCGGGAAAGGGGAGATGGAAGCCGATTACTCTTGTGCGGGCTGCGGCGAGCTTTTCGAAAATGCTTTTGCGGGTTGAGGCTGCTTGGTCGGGGTCGGAATCAACACCGATCGTCCAGTCAGGGTTATGGAACATAATGATGTAGTTATGCGCGAGATCGACGATGTGAACGAGCTCATCATGACCGGATTGGATATGGAGAATCGTATGGCCCGCCGTATGGCCAGGCGCAAGTTCTGTGGTTACGCCTTCTATCAGTTGGTTTCCCGCCTGAAATTTCTTAAAGCGGGACTCAAGCGCTAGCAAGGTATCTCGAGCCCGCTGAGCATATGTCTTTTTGTCTTGATCGCTGAGTAAAGTCTTAGAGAGATCGGGATCTTTTTGCGTCCAGAAGTTCCATTCAATTTCGTTAATAAAATGCTGGGCGGTGGGAAAGACTGGTTTGTTGTCTGTGCCGATCAATCCGCCCATGTGATCGGGATGAGCGTGAGATAGAAAAACCCCCGTGATTTGGTTTGGGCGATAACCGGCAACGGCGAGTTGCGAAACAAGGTGGCCGGCGGTGGCGGGCAGCAATTTTCCAAACCCGGTGTCACACAGCAGTCGATCCTTTCCCGTATCGATCAGGACCACGTTGTAGTAACCCATCACGTGGTCCGTTGGCAAAAAAGCGGCTTCCAGGGCGGAGTTTAGCTCGTCTGGACTCGCCTCGGACGCCCAGAAAGGCTGAACTGGTTGAAAGATCTTGTAGCCATCGTTGAAGACGGTGAGTTGGAAATCGCCAACGCTGAATCGGTAGTAACGAGGGTTGGATCGCTCCTGCACTGATGCTGCATCCGCCCGAGGCTCCAGGCCAATAGCGGCCGCGCCGAGCCCGAGCAAACCGATGGCGCGTCTTCGCGAGAGATTAGAATCCATAGCGTGGTTCGAGGTCAAGGGTTGAGGGTAATGAACCAAATTGAGTTGACGGATTGCCGGAGTCAAAGCGGAAAAGGCGCCGGTAGGGATGAGCTCCCGCTCATCCGCGCTACTTGGGACGTCTTTCCGCCAAGCTCCGGACGAGCGGGAGCTCGTCCCTACCGGGTCACTCGCTCCCAAATCCCTTCATATCGGACCGTGAGGCCGAGCTCGTCGACATCGATCTCGGCCGTAAAACCGCTGCCGAGGCTTCGGTAACGATATCTGCGGTCCGCGAGTCTTTCGTACGACTGGCATGCGCGGACGATCTCCAGCGATGGGAAGCGGATCCAGGCAACGGCGATTTCTTCGACTTGGCCGACGGCGAGATTGAGCCGGTTGACGGGCAAGGAGTTCGTGATCGGCGTCAACTCAAGATCGACGTCGAGGCACCCGGACACGGAGTCGATCAGGCCGCGGCGCTGATCACTCCACCTGCCGCCAGTATCCACGGCTAAGGAAAGAGACGATTGCTGAAGGCCGAGACGCTGTTCGATCGAGACTGCCCTAGTCCGCCAATCGGCGTCGCATTCGATCCGGTAGTGAACCTCCAGCGGAGCCTCGTCCTGAATGGCAACGATAGTGCCAGCCAACTCTAATCCTGTCGCCAACGGCTTGGCCGTGGCGTACTCGAGGCTGTTATTATCCATGATGCGCCGCCAACACAGCGCGAGGGGAGTTAAAACGCTCATGTGAAAAGTGATTGGTGGGGACAGGCGTGAAAAGAACAAGAGAATCTCACAAGGAGACACAAAGAACAGAAAATTGACATAATAAGGCCACAAACGCCGCAAAGGTACAAACGGTTCAGATAAACTGAGCGGATTGAGGCGTGAAGCCCGGTTGCGAGTGCTATCCGCGAACAAAGAGTATCGAGCAGGGGGAATCATTCCACGGAGCGACGTCCAGCATCCGCGCTTCTAGACCTTCGTTTGCTTCGTTACCTTCTGTAAAAAAAGTCTTAGCGGCCTTTGTGGCCTTGTTGTGCCAATTTTCTGTTCTTCGTGTCCTTCCTGTTCCATCCAGTCCTGCGAGGTCTCGTTACGGAAAAAACTTGAAAACCCTGCAAATGGCCCGGTATAGAGTTCGGCTAGCAACTGGAGAACGAACTCACTTACTCAATATCTATGACACCGTTTCCCAGAGAGCTTTGGGCCATGTTCGTGGACTGTCCGGCAGACGAACTGGCGCCTTGCTACTTCTACGAATACTCGCGCGAAAGCACGAGCCTGCGCGAGGCCTGCGCTAACAGCCGTCCCGTCATTCCTTCGGGAGTTACCAACGGATTCGACTTTTATCTATCCAGTCCCTGGTCAACCGCTCAAGAGGAATTGATGAGTGATCCTGCCAGAACATTCATGCTTTGGCCGGAATGGCCGGATAAACCGTATCTCCAGATTTCCGCAGAAGAACGACGAAGACGGTTACGATGGTCAGCAAAAGACGACCCCAAGATCGCGCACTTGAAGAAGCTCTCGTTCTTCGCGATGACGCAACTCAGCCCGGAAGGTCTACGTCCGGTAAGCCCGGCTGGAGCTACGGCGCCCTCTGGAGAAAGTTGGTCGGAAGCACTCGCGGCTTCTCAAGGTAAGCTGGGGTGGCCTGTCCATCCGATCAACGCCTCGATGTGGGAGACGGTGTTCCGGATTGACTGGAAGGCATTTTCCGATGCTCAACTTGTCGATATGTTCCAAGCTTGGCTCGATAAATATCGACCCACTGCGTCGAGCAATTTAACCGAGAATCCATCTGTAACGAACCGTTTTGAAACTCACTTAAAACAGCTCGGGGCGCTGCGAGTCCTGAGAAAGTTTAAGGAGGACGAGATTCCACCGAACATTGGTCTTTATCAGGACAAGAGCGAATGGGCCAGAGCGAGACTTGTGGCCCAAGGAGTGATCGAGTGGTTCTCGGTCTGAAAGGTTCTAGGTTCTAAGTTTTACGTTTTAAGTTTTAGGTTTCACGTTGAACGGTTTGGGTTCTGGGTAGCGTTCTAACCTCGGCTGGAGCGGCCGGCTCTGTGCTCCGTAGGAGCAAAATCTTTATAGCTACAGCCCCTTGCAAACGATCAGCTCCGTTAGGAGCGACATCTGGTGGGACGTGCATCTGGGTCAACCAACATTCCCAAATCGATGTCGCTCCTACGGAGCTCGCCCGTTTCTTGCCTTTCGCGAGCTATAAAGATGTCGCTCCTACGGAGCTGCTTTCCGGCGGTGCAAGACAAGCCGTTTATTTTGCGAAACAACAGTCCTATCACAGGCTCGACTTACCGACAGCGATGATTGCCACCCCAGCGACGGGCAGTTCCGGACCGCCGACAATGAACTCGGTTTCTTTGGGTGCCGGCAGTGAAACCTTGGTTGGGCCGTAATTAAAGAAGTATCGCAGGTCTCCGTTCACACGCGTGCGGAGCCCGTCGGGCAATAACATGGTTGGGACGTCTGTCCTGGAGACAATATCTTCCACCATCGCATCCAACAGCGATTGTTCGGGAACGGTTGCTAAGTAGGTGAACGCTTCATGAGTGAACGCAACCGCGTTTCCGTTTGCAGAGGTGATCCAAGGTGTTGCCGAGGTCTCGATGTGTTCCATCCAATATCGGCATTCATAATTTACTCCTCTCCAGGATAGGGGAATTGGTTCGAAATCGGGCAACGATTCCGCGCGTACTACTCGCATCGGAAAAAGTTCTTGGAGCGGGCCCGGAGGAAGATTGGAAGGAATTTGGAAGTCTGAGGTTTTCGAGCCCGTTCGGGGACCAATGACAACCGAGCCCCGGAATGTCTTAAGTGATGCGATGAGCTCGGGACCCAGAATAGGTAGGCTTGGCACCAGGAGCAATTTGTACGTATCGAGTTTGGCCGTTTGGGGGAGAATATCGACGTTGAGACCAAGCCGGCGGGCCGATCGGTAGAACGATAGCGCGAGAGTAAAATAATCGAAGCTTTCGCGATTCGGTTGGGTGGCAAGCGTCCAAGCCGCTTCATAATCAAAGATCAATCCCACCGGAGCGGCTTCGCTTCGATGGTTACGCTGAAATGAAGCGCTCGCTAATTCGTTAACGGTCTCTCGAATTTCGGCCGTGGCGACATCGGGGCTGCTGTCGGGTCGATTGATCCCCGTATGCATCTGTTCCTGGGCGAAAGGGGCTTGGCGCCAGCGAAAGTAACTGACGACTTCTGCTCCGTGTGCAAATGCCTCATGGGTCCAAAGCCGTACCATCCCAGGATAAGGAGACGGATTGTAAGGCGCCCAGTTGACTGGGCCCGGCTGTTGTTCCATGACCCACCAACGGCCGCGGCCACAGCTACGATAGAGGTCGTGATGGAAAGCCGGAAAATCGGGATCTCCGGAACGAAGGAATTTGCGTTTATGACTCTCCGGCAGATCTAGCAGGCTCAGGGCGCCGAGCGGGTAAGAATCCCAACTGGCCGCATCCAAATCGCTAGCCACGTCGAAATGGTCGAACGCCAGAAATTCGCCCATAAAATTATGAAGAATTGTGCGCCCTGGAGACAACCTCCGGATGATTTCGACCTGTTCCCGATTAAAACTTTTCACCTGATCCGAACTAAACCGGCGAAAATCCAAAACGTGGGCCGGATTAGGGTCAGTTACGGTCAGGTTAGGCAATTCGATCTCGTCGAAACTCTCATACTCCATGCTCCAGAAAACATTGCCCCAGGCCTGGTTCAGACGGTCGATCGCTTGATATTTGTCCTGTAACCATGCTCTAAAGCCAACCCGCGCTGACTCGGAATAGCTCAGGATGGTGCCGTGACAGCCGTACTCGTTGTCGGTTTGCCAGGCAGCGAGAGCCGGATGTTGGCCAAAGGTCTCGGCGAGTTTTGTCACGATCCGAGCTGATTCGGCCCGATAGCCCAAATGGGAGAAACAATAGTGGCGACGAGAGCCGAATTTTTTTGGTCTGCCCTCTTGGTCGATCGGCAGCAGGTCTGGCATGCGGTCAACCAGCCACTTTGGTGGCGTGGCGGTCGGGGTACCGAGCACGACGGATAGACTGCGCTCGGCCGCCAGATTAAGCACCTGTTGCAGCCAGCCGAATTGGTATTTCCCCGGCGCCGGTTCCAGACAGCTCCAAGCGAATTCTCCGATCCGGACGTAACGGAGACCGAGCTCCCGCATGGCGGTAAGATCTTCCGGCCACTTTGAGCTATCCCATTGTTCCGGATAATAACAGACCCCGAGGGAGTAGGGAGTAACAGGAATGGTTGCCATGGGCTGTCACGGTATCGTGATCATGCCGGATGACAAATGGAGGAAAAAATTAGGCGCGCGTCCCCGCGCGCCGTGAAGGCGGTGCAGCATGTTCGGCTTTGGAACGGTGCACGGTTTTGAAAAACGCTCGGCTCCGCGAACGGCGGATCGCGAGGACGCGATCCCTCCCAAAGGGTTGCGAGGCCGCCCATTGCCGGGAGGGCGCGCATCCTCGCGCGCTTTTGGCGTGGTGCAAGCGATTAGGCGTTTCGAACAGTTCTAGGCTCGAGACACGCGCAGCTTCGCAAATGACGGATCGCGAGGACGCGATCCCTCCCGGGTCCGTTTCCCATAATCAGAAGCAATGCCGGGCGCAAGCTTGCGCTTGCGCCCGGCTGCATTTTTCACCCACCGCCACTAAGGATTCGCCGTGATGTCCTGCGTTACCATGACTTGTCCCTTTAGAGTACTCGGGTCGGTAATGTCTGAGGAAGAACCGACGTAGACATTATAAGTGTCTTTCGGAGCATCCCATTTCTCGATGGTGGTGTTCCAATAAGCGAAGGAACGTTGATCCAGTTGTAACGTTACCTTCTGCGATGCTCCCGGCTGCAAGATTTGGGTTTTCTGGAAACCTTTTAGCTCTTTAAGTGGCCGCGGAACTGGAGCGTTCTGCTCTCCAACGTATAACTGGGCCACTTCCGCACCAGCCACTTTGCCGGTATTTGTAACTGTAAACGATACACTCACCGGCGTGGTTCCGTTATAGTTGCCAGAGATGCTTAGGCCAGTTATCGAGAACGTCGTATAAGATAAGCCGAACCCGAATGGGAAGAGCGGCTTAATCCCACTCTTGTCATATCCGCGATACCCGATAAAGATCCCTTCGCTTACATGATGTCGTCGGGATGCTGATTAACCGGATTGGGGAAAGTGGCATAAGCCGGATTGTCTGAAGCCTTCACCTCCATCGTGATCGGCAATTTGCCGGAAGGATTCACGTCTCCGAACAAAATCTCAGCTAACGCCTGGCCGCCCAGTTGCCCCGGATAAAATGCTTCCACCAAGCCTGCGACCTGGTTAATCCACAGCTCGGAATCAAAGTTGCCGCCGCCATGGAAGACCACCACCGTTTGTGGGTTGGCAGAAGAAACATTCTTG
>JAFAHI010000568.1 GCA_019237325.1 Verrucomicrobiota bacterium
TCAACCTCTAATTGACTAGTCGCGTCGTTGAGAGCAGCTCGGAACGCACAAACCGGACAGAAATCGAGGCCGGCTGGCACACGAGCACCACAAGTCTGGCAAGTCGATGTGACTTCTGCTTTCACGGGCGCAAGTCCCTAGTAAATGGCAGCTTCGCCCAGAATTATAACTCGTCGCCGCCATCAGTAAACAAGTGGCTACACTGTTAGCAAACAAATCAACTGATGGAAAAGTCAGGGTCCAGTGAAAGGGCAGAGTGGCAGGATTAAGTCGTGATCCCCTTCAATTCATGATGGCAAGTCCCAACTCCTTAGCCGCTCGGAACAACGGACGGTCACGCGTCCAGAGTCTTGCGGGCGACAATAGGGTCGAACCGATAAGCAAGACATCGGTCCAGCCAAGGCCTTTCCCCCATAGTTGCCTTTCCTCGATCAGCCGTAGCGCTTCGGCAGGCGACACTTCCGCAGCCAGTGGTAGTGCAGACCAGAGCGAAAGCAATTCTCGACGATTCGGCAGAGTTCCGCAGGCTAACTCACCTAGGACGGCCGGGTGCATCACCACCTCCGAGGATTGCAGCAAAGCGACGAGGCCTGGGTCCGAGTGATGCAAGTGATCAATCCACACGGATGCATCGACCAATACGCTCATCTCTGACCTCTTTCGATCTTCCTTCGTCTCCGGCCTGCTTTGGCCGACCGGGCTGTGCCGCCGAGCGCGGCTAAACGGAGCGCAGCTTCGCGTTGAATCAGTGCTTCGAGTCCCAAATGAATCAAGCGCGTCTTCTCGTTGATCCCGGTATATTCCCTGGCTTTAGCAACCAGTTCATCGTCGAGAATTAGTGTGGTCCGCATGCATATTTATATGTATAACTTATATGCATATCAACCCTCGAGATCGCAATTCCAGATTCGGGAATTGCGCACTGCCTTTCATTTTGCGGGATTCAGACTATGGGTGCGCGGGTATCTGCTCTGCCAATTGTTCAAACCGCGGATCATTCCGGACAGGATCCCAGGCCGATGCGGCTGCGATAAGAAATCATGGCCGCTGAGGTAAAACGGCTCGCTCGGTGGCACTATCGGCTCAGAAATCTAAGAGCTGACAGGAATTTCAGCAACGAAGCCCAACGCCCGGGCTGCTTCTGCTTGTTGGGTATCGTTCGTGATAAGCCGGTTCTGACCAAGCTCCTGCATCGCTGCTAGATGAAGTCGATCCAGCGTTCTGCATAAACCCGTTGCTCCGGACCGCGAGTGTTGAAGCCGGGCTAGCTTGAAAACTTCTCCGGAAAGGGCGCGCCGTTCAAAGGGTTCGCGATCAAGTAACCCATCAAGCTCCTTGAGAAGCCGGCGCGAACGCGCCAGGGAGTAGTCGCCCCGCAGATGTGCAGCGGTGATCTGGACACTGCTCTCAAGCTCCGTCAAAGACGAAACCAGCACCGCATCCTCGCGATTTACCCGATTGCCGACAGCCTCATGTTTCACGAATTTAGGCAAATCTGTGATGGAGTACGGGGTCGCTCCTACGCAGCTGGTGCCGTTTCTTGCGTCTCGAGCTATAAAGAGCCGACTCTTACGGAGCCGTTTTTTAACGGTCTGCTAAGCCGGCGCCGAGTTTGGATCCCCGGCGACTGCGAGTCATTTGCCACATCTATCGCTGGCATGAGATCTTTGCTGCGATGCTGGACTTTAACGACTCCGACTTACGTTTCCTGGTCGAGACCGTTGCTACCGAACGCCGGGATCACGATCACATCATCAATCTCGTTCGCGATAAGGATGATCTGCTCGAGCCAATGTTGCAGGATCCCGAGTTGATCCGGCGGCTCTTTGAACACGAACAGAACCTGATCCGGGTTTCACCTTATTTTCTCTTTACAGTGCTTTTGCTCCAGGTGCGGCGCGATCTGGAAGAGAGGGCCTACGTTCTGGAGGTGGACTTCAAAGGGAAGCGGATTCCGGTCTTTCAAGCCCAAGCGGTCACGGATCTGCTCGGTCGTGCGGTCATCCGGGATTACCTCGCCGACATGCTGGCTTCTTTTACCAGGACCAATAGCGGGGTCATCTATTGGAGAGAACGCGGCGCCTGGCATAAACGGCGATTCAGCGACCTCGATGTCGATGACATGGTCGATCTTGCTCGCATCATCGATCCCGAGATGCGGCCGGCACTGTATAAACGGATCGCCGATATTGCCTTATTCCTAAGCGGTATTTTTCCGGATCATCTCACGCTATTTGCGGCGCGCCATCAATCCAGGTTCTCGGCCAAACGAACCTTGAAAGATTACGAACAGCAGGGGAGCCGGTTCTTTCGGGTGGCGGCACAGGAAACCGATCAAAGCCG
>JAFAHI010000603.1 GCA_019237325.1 Verrucomicrobiota bacterium
ACGCAGCAACAGAAACCTTGTCGCCAAAGTTCGCTTTCATGAACTCTTGGATCTTCTTTTGCAATTCCTCTGGCGACGGAAACGGAGTTTCAGCCATTTGTGAACGTAAACGCCGGGCCGGGACGGTGCAAACGCGGTTGAAGATCCGATTAGCGAGTGCGAGGTGGCGATCAGCCCAGCGCCTGGAGGGGAGCCGCTTTTACCCGGACCCTGTTTGCCCGCACATTCTTGAACCCCAGGCGTTTGCCGCGTGGGCGGGTGCTTGCAGGCGGCTCCCGCAAACGGCCCCTGCGCGCCATTACCTGACGCGATTCATTTTTATTCCTGCCGATGCAACGCCATAAGGTGAAACCACACCGTGAGACGTTCCCGGGAGCCGCCTGCTAGACAACGTCTCGGCAATACAGCAGCTTTTTTGCTCGATCAGTCAGGTTACGGACACGTTCAAAAGCGGCTCCCCTCCAGGCGCTGGGACCAGGCCGCAACTGGCTTTCTGGTTGAGGCGGTGCATGTTTCGGCAAGCTCAATATCGCGGTTATGAAAAACGGTAAGCGATTTCTCTGTAGTGCCGCCTTTGCGGTTCTTTGTGTCGTCGCGCCAGAACTTACGGGTAGCGCGACCGGCGCTGAAGCGTTTCAAGTGAATGTAGCCGGGCTCAAGGCGAATGACGTTGTTCCAGCCCGGTTCGTGTATAACCACTCGGGTTGTTCGGGCGAAAATATATCGCCTGAAATCAGTTGGAGCGGAGTACCGGCTTCAGCCAAAAGCCTCGCTATTGTGGTCTGGGATCAAGATGCGCCGGTAAGTGGCGGGTTCTACCATTGGGTGATCGTGAATCTGCCGGTTGAAACGAAAAGGCTATCGGAAGGCGCAGGCAATGTCGCGAATCACAAAGCCCCTAGTGGTTCAATCCAACTTTTCAACGATTGGGGCGAGGCGGGCTATGGTGGCCCCTGCCCTCCAGGTAATAGCCGCCACCGATACCATTTTATCGTGTACGCCCTAAGCGCTCAGCAGCTTCCAATCACCGCGAAATCCAAGCTTTCTGAAGCCACTGCCGCGATCAAGAAAAGTACCATTGCAAGCGCCGAGCAGGTGCTCGTTTACGGAAAGTAGCCGGGTGGCCAGTAAAAGGGAAATGGTACGTTCTGAGAGATGGCGCGAGAGTAATCAGTGTGTCAGTAATCAGTAAGGACGGACCTATCTGACTAATTCTGGAGAAATCACGGCATTAAAATGGATAGACGCGAGCGGGCCGTTTAATTCGAACGGCTTCCACCGACTGATTACTGACCTACTGATTACTAGACCTACGTTTCACTTCGTCCCACAACTCATCCATGTCAGATAAGGTGAACGACGAGAAATTGAGGTCGCGAGATTCGGCCAAGGCCTCCATTTTTCGAAACCGTTCGGAGAACTTGCGGGTCGCGGCCTGCAGTAGATCTTCCGCATCGAGTTTGCTCTTGCGAGCGAAATTAACGATCGAGAATAATAAGTCGCCAAGTTCCTCTGCTAGCTTTTCGCTGGTGTCTGCTTGCTGCAGTTTCTTGATTTCCTCGCTGACCTTCTGAAGTGAGCCTTCGGCATCTGCCCAATCAAATCCGACTCTTGCGGCTTTCGATTGTGTCTTTTGGGCTTTGGCGAGTGCTGGTAAGCCGCGAGGAACACCATCCAGCGCAGAGGCCCGATCCGTTTTCTCCCGGCGCTTGATCGCATCCCATTGCTTTAGGACGGCATCGCTGGTGGCTAACTTTGTATCGCCGAAGACATGGGGATGGCGGCGGATCAGTTTTGCCGAGATAACATCCGCGACTGAATCAAAATCAAAACGGCCTTCTTCGCTGGCCATTTGCGCGTGCAAGACCACCTGTAATAAGAGGTCGCCCAACTCTTCCTGAATCCCCTGATCGTCCTTCTCATCGATGGCATCGATGAGTTCATAACACTCTTCAATTACGTGCGGCTTTAGCGATTCGTGCGTCTGTTCCCTATCCCACGGGCAACCATCGGGAGAACGCAACCGCTGTACGATTTGTTTTAAGCGGTCGATTGGTGAAACCATCTAGTGTCCTGTCCCATAAATAGCATGGCTTTCGCCGTCGGCCAGTTGGCTGTTTTTCAAGGCGCGAACGACGAGCATATCTAAATTGATACGTGAGGAGTGAGCAACGCGGAAAAACACCCGACTGGCCACGGCCCGGAGGGTTGCGATGAAAATGGGCCGGCGGCTGCGTTGCTCGTCGGTTACGTATCGATTCAGATATGCGCCCTCCTCGCGCCTTGCCGGCGGCCCATTTTGATCGCAACGAAAGCCATGTCATTTATGGGACAGGACACTGGAAAATCTCTGCCTTCTCCCGCGGACGCGGGACTACGGTGCGCCAAGTGCCTCGGAGACCCCGACTCAATTCCTGTCTTTCTCCAGTAATCGAGCTCTAGCTCGCTCCAGAGTATCTCGTTCTTTAGCTGACAAACTGGCTAGACCGTATTTCGCGATTTTATCGAGCAATCGATCGATCTCGTTACTGTCGGTCTGTCTGAAATCGGTAGTAGGCGCTGAACGGGTGCTCGGTTGTTTCGAGACTACACGGAAGCGAGGGCGCCTTAGGGCGCGAAGCGGATTAGGGATGCTAGGTAATTCGAACCCGGATTGCAGAAATCGGATGTACCCAAATGAAGCCAAGCAAACCAGGGTAAGCGTAAAGAAATTCACCCAGTCTCCCTGGCTAATATGCATTATAGCACCTATGACGTAGGAGATTACGCCGAGCCATCTTAGCGACAAGAAACCGAGCCATTGCAGGCCAGGATACAAAGTACAGAACGCGATAAAGAAGCCGACGGTTACAAAGTAGTCGCCGTAAAGCGGATAGGATTCACGAAGGAGAAGCGCCCAGGCCGAATACGCGATGATCGGCGTGAGAATGAATATTCCGTACAGCGTCAAAAATCTTGCCCGCCCGATATACTTCTCAACTTCGACAGCGGCGATATACAAGAAGAACAGGCTGAACAGGGTAAAAAACGACGGAAGGTTGACGAAACTGTGGGTTAGGATTTGCCAGATGTGACCCTGGAGAATTGATCGGGGAAGCGAAAATGCGAACAGCCCCAAGAGGTCAATCGTCTGGTGCAAAATCGCGCTCAGTAATATGCCCACCCCATAGGCCACGGTCAGCAGTGTGGCGCAGTAAATCGGATAGCCACGAATATACGAGACTGGCCGATCCTCGTTAAAGCTGGAGAGTAGTGCCATAGGACAAAAACCTCGGGCGGACCCATCACAGCTTACGAGAATTTCGACAACACGGCAAGTGATCGCGCGAAACGGCGAATGGGCGAAACGGCGACGCGGCGATTGGCACTCGTAGAGGCGGTAGACGGATAGGACCTGTGGGACTCATGGGACTTATATGATCGGCCGCGGCCTAGAGGTCTGCGACGGTTTCTAAACGTTACGGGCACCTGTCGCCGTTCGCCCATTCGCCGTTTCGCCCAGTCGCGTTCGTTGTTTGCGTCTGTGCCCCAGGGACGCTACTCTGCGAGGATTGACATGCCTCAGACGTTAGATGCGCCGGCGAAACAAAATGGATCGATAGTCCATAAGGCGAGGAGTTTAGCAGCTCACACATTTAGAAGGTTGTCGGGGACCCGGCGGACCAAGTCCGAGCCGCGCAACCTACTGCCACTTCTGATCCAGGTATTGGCCGGTTTTTCCAAAGTCGATGGCCGGATCCTTGAAGAGGAGATCGATTCCAGCTTGGGATTTCTGCGGTACGATTACCCAGAGGCGGTTTATTCAGAGTTAAGGACGCTTTTTCAAAGAGCCCTGAGGGAGCCTCAAGATCTTTCCTCGATGGCCAAACGACTGGCTGAAGAGCTGAGCCAAGACCGGAAGATCATGCTGGGCGTACAGCTTTATGATCTCATCGCTAAGGCCGGGATGCAGCAGGAACAGGTCATCGCGTACTACTCCTTCATGTCGCAACTGGGCATGGCTGCTCAAGCGATCGACATCGTCTATCAGCTCAATTCCGCCGATTCAGCAGATCCTTCAGTTTACCAAAAAGGTACTTCCCCGCTTGAGTCATTGGTCTTCGGCGAAGATGGGACCGTAGATGTGCCCTTGAAGGAACTCAAAAACGGCGAACGGCTGATGGCCTACCGCTATCATGACCTGATCCTTTTCAAGAATTTAAGCCCCCGATCGGTCGTTGTGCGGGGCCGGCCGCTTTCACCGGGCGAATTCTGCCGAATCTACCCAGGGCAAAGGATCATTATCGGTGAGCAGGTTATCGCCCATCAGGACCTGCTTTTCTATTTTAACGCCAAGAAAAACGTCTCCCTTCCGCGGATCTTTGTCACGGTAAACCAGAATGATGAAATCGTTCTCGAGAAGGCCAGGACGCGCGATAGCTGTCTAGAAGTTCAGTTCGGCCTGAAAGTTCAGGTTTTCGCCCTGAAGAAAGTTGAGGCAACACTCAATGGCACCCCCCTCGAGGCCGGCACGACGGTGGCCGGGGCATTGGAAGATCGGATCGTTTTCGAAAACTCCAGCGAATTGCTATTGTCCGATCTTCGCCGGCGGGCGAGGGCAATGGGCGGCCGGTTCCAGCTAAAAGCTTCCAAGTCAGTTTACCTAGTTTCTAACAATGCCTCTCTGCTTGAATCCGACGATATCCTGTTAAGTCCAGGAACCGTGGGCGAAGTCCTGCTGAAGATTTCGTGCGATTACGATCAATTGGTCGGCACTCTGGAGGTTATGCAGGCAGACCGCCCCGTGATGGTCGGGGAAACTATTGTGCGCGGTTCGGCGCAACTGGCTGATGGAAACATCATCCGGATCGATGCAGGCCAAGTACTGCGGTGCAACTTCTCAGAGCGTATCATCGAGGAAGAACGCAACATCATCCGGCGCCTGGAGGTGCAAGATGTTTCCCTTCGCTTTCGGAGTGGAGACGTTGCTCTCGACGGTATATCCTTCTCTGCTAATCGGGGCGAGATGGTGTGTGTGATGGGCGCCAGCGGTTGCGGCAAGAGCACATTACTGAAAACCATTTGCGGCCAGCTCGCGCCCACTAGCGGATCGGTATTGCTAAACGGCCAATCCCTTTACAACCAAGTCGAGGCTTTGCGCGAGTATGTCGCCTACATTCCTCAAGACGATGCTTTCGACGAGCATCTCACCATCTTAGAAAATCTCGATTACGCGGCCGCTATCCGATCACCCCATCTCTCAACTAAGGACCGCCTGCGCCGGGTTGACGGGAAGCTGATTGAACTCGGGTTGTCGGAACGGCGCGATAGCCTCGTCGGCAGCTCAGTGAAAAAGTATCTGAGCGGTGGTGAAAGAAAGCGGCTGAACATCGGCCTCGACATGATCAGCTCGGCAGACGTCTTTCTCTTCGATGAACCGACTTCCGGCCTGTCATCTAAAGACTCCGAGCACGTGATCGAAATCATCCGGGGCCTTTCCCACAACAAGATCGTGTTGGTCACGATCCATACACCGACATCGAAGATTTTCCAGATGTTCAGCAAGGCGGTGTTGCTAGATAAAGGTGGCCGTCTGGTTTTCTTCGGCACGCCGCAAGAGATGCTTCAGTATTTCGCGCAGGTTGAACATCAACAACACTTCGGGACCGAACTGGGGGGATGTCCAGCCTGCGGCACTACACGTCCGGAGTTCATATTTGACGTGCTGGAAACCCCTCTCCGAGACCTAAGTGGTGATGTGATCTATGAAGAGAACGCCCGAGGCCAGCTAATCGCTTCCCGCCGCTATTCCCCGGATTATTGGCGGGATAAGTACGAATCGTTCCGCTTAATCCAGGAGATGCGACAGGTCTCGGTTGTCCAGCCGGGTGCAACCGTCCCGCCAATTCCATCGGCTAAGCGTCAACCGGTCCGATGGCGAGACGAATGGGTCAAATTTCGGACCGTTTTTAAGCGTGCTTTTATTAGCAAGTTAAGGAACCGCACAAATCTTTGGACCACCATCTTCGAGGCCCCGTTGTTAAGCGCATTGATCGGGTTCGTGCTCAGGTACGCCGAAAATCAACGCTATGACTTTGAGCATGCTTTCCACATCCCGACCTACCTCTTCTTGTCGCTAGTGGTGGCTATGTTTTTAGGGCTGACCAACAGCGCTGACGATATTATTCGCGACCGGACGATTCTCCAACGAGAGCGGAATCTTAACATTCACTTACCGTATTACGTCGTTTCCAAGTTTATCACGTTATCTCTGTTCGCGGTCATCCAATCCGCGCTGTTCATCGCTATCGGAAACACGATTCTCGAAATCCGCGGCATGTTCTGGCCCTATCTCTGGTTTATCGGGACAACTGCCGTCAGCGGAGTAGCGGGCGGACTTTTAATTTCGGCCTTGGTTGACGATGCAAAAACCGCGGCCAACATCGTGCCTCTGGTTTTGATCCCGCAGATCATTTTGGGGGGAGCATTGATCAAGTACGAGGAGATGAACCGCAATCTTGATTTCATCTACGCATTGACGCGTGACCGGATGGCGCAAAACGCGACGACTGGCGAGAAAGTGAAAGGTCAAAATGTCGAGGTGCCGCTGATTTGCGAGCTGATTCCGATGCGCTGGTCTTATGAAGCCTTGGTGGATGCTCAAGCGAAACTGAATCCATTCACCCGGCGTCAAGATTTGCTCAGCTCGAAGATCGATGCGCTGGCTCATGTTTCAAAACTGACCAGCGCCGAAGGAGATCGGCTCGAAGACCTGAAAGAAGCCTTGGCGATTCTTTCAGGGCTCGGTGGAAAAGACACTGCCGAGGTGGATCGGCGGCTCCAGCTGATTGATCAGGTCATCGCTGGCAAGGCACTCGACGAGACTAACTTCAATCGGCAGGGAAATGTGGTCACGGCGGAGCAGCTTTTCCAAAACAAAAAGATTTCAGACATGCTGGTGGACGCCGAGATGAAACAGCGAGACTACACATCGAAACAGCGCAACGTGTTCTTCGGTCCAGAAAAGCTAATTTTCAACCAAACCATCAGTATCTTCCTTTTTGACTCGATCATTATTAACGGATTCACCGTTGTGTTCTTGATATTGGTACTTTGGCGGCTGCACCGGCAGTTTAGGATCGGTTAGTTCTAATGCACGATGAGCAGCGCTTGTAAGAAAAAGCCGACTCCGATCAGCCCTACCACCAAGCTGACAGACCAGAAAGCCTTCCGCTTGATTAAAACCGAGATCGCACCAACTGCGATGGCGATTTGGAACAGCGTTACACTCACCGCCAGCGCTTCGTGAATTCGCAAAAGGTGCTGCGACTCTTTTTCCAAACGCTCGGCGTCCTTACGGACGTCTTCCTTCTCTTTTTCGTATTGCGCGACTTTGCTTTTATCGGCGTCAGCCACTGGTTTATCCAGTGCGGTTAAAATATCTAGCTTCCCGGCTATTTGCGCTTCCTTAATGCTCTTCGATTGATAGTAGCTCCATTGGTCGGACGACTCGATTTGTGCGATCACCGCCTCGTTCGCATTATGTCCAGCCAGTAAAGACGCCACGGCGGCGAATGCCGCTAAAAGAGCGGAACTTAACGCTACTCCCAGGATCCAACGCTCGGTGCTATGCTTAGCATGCTCGTGGATGTGTTCGTGGAGATGTTCAGTTGGAACCTCAGGTTCTTCCATAACAGTTCAGAGTTCACAGTTCACCGTTCCCTGTCGGCAGGCCAAACGCGACTATCCAAATCGCGGGAGCAGCAACGGCGAACCGTGAACTGTGAACGGTGAACTGTTTAACCGGTCGACCTTGGAAGGTCGATCACAAATGCGCGCAAGGCTCCGGAGCGGAGCATCGCCGGATGCTGAAGCGATGCCCCGCTCCCCCTCGTTGTGACCCAACACTGACAGCCGCGCTTAATGGCCTCCGGCTCCAGCGGGAGCCGGGCCTCTTGCCTTCTTAAACAGGAGAATAATCGGTACCAGTAATAGACAGATCGGTACCAGCATCCGAAACTGCTCGACGTAGGCCCACAAACCCGCTTGCTGTTGGAGACTCTGATACATTACTCCATAGGCTTGCGATTGGGCAGCCTGACCGGACTGAATGGCAAGCGCGTGTTGTAAACTCGCGAGTTGATTGCGGAACGGAGCGTCCAAATTCGTCATATGCCCCGACATCAGTGCCTGATGTGCTTGGGTACTGCGCGTCACCAGCGCTGTTACTAACGAGATACCAACAGAGCCTCCCAGGTTTCTTACCAAGCTAGTTAAGCCGGCCGCATCACCCATATTTTCCCGCTTAACCGTGGCCACCGAAAACGTTGTCATGGGGACGAAGATGGAGGTAATCGCGAAGCCGCTGATAACGATCGGCACCATCACCGTCTCAGGAGACATATTGAGGTTGACGCCGCCAAGCAGATACATGGTGAGGCCAAGGACCGCAGCTCCCTGCGCCATCCAGAGCCGGCCGTCGACCTTCGTCAGGATACGTCCGGCAACCATACTACCGACGATCGCGCCAATCCCTCTTGGACTCATGACTAAGCCCGCCTGTAGAGATGGATAGCCGAGCAACAGTTGCAAGAACTGAGGCAGCACCGCAGTCGTGCCGTAGAGAACCGCGCCTACACTGAAATTCAAGAGCACGCCAATCGCCAGGTTGCGGTCTTTGAGAATCTGCAAATTAACGATCGGGTGATCTCGAGTGAGTTCCCAAACCAGGAACACGGCGAATCCCACAACCGCTAAGAAACCTAACCATCGGATGAAGTTTGACGAAAACCAGTCTTCGTCTTGTCCTTTATCAAGCAATACTTGGAGACATCCAATCCAGAGAGCCAACAAACCAAAACCGGCAAAATCCACTCTACCAGCCTTCGCATTCTTCAGATAGGGCGGATCCTCCAGAAATCGCAGACACATAAAAATGGCGGCGATGCCGATAGGAAGGTTGATATAGAAAACCCAGCGCCACGAATAGTTGTCAGTAATCCAACCGCCGAGCGTCGGCCCGAGGATTGGGGCAACAACTACACCCATGGCATACACAGACATCGCCTGGCCGCGTTTTTCCGGCGGGAAAGTTTCCAACAAAATTGCTTGAGCTACCGGTTGCAACGCTCCGCCGCCGGCGCCTTGCAAGATTCGGGCGAAGATCAAGAAGCCAAGGC
>JAFAHI010000721.1 GCA_019237325.1 Verrucomicrobiota bacterium
TTTCCGTTTCGAGTCGCCGATGCTCAGGGAAAGACCACCCTCGTTATCGGAGACCGCACCGTCACCCCGGAGGAAGTCTCCACCATTATTCTCCGTAAGCTCAAGGCGGACGCGGAGAAATCTCTGGGCTCCTCGATCGATCGGGCGGTGATCACGGTCCCCGCGTACTTCAACGACTTACAACGCCAAGCCACAAAGCGAGCCGGGGAAGCTGCCGGATTCACCGTGGAGCGGATCATCAATGAACCGACCGCGGCTGCGTTGGCTTACGGACTCGACCGGTTAAAGGACCGGTCCAAGATTGCTGTGTATGATCTCGGCGGCGGCACTTTTGACATTTCGATCCTTGAACTCAATGAGGGTGTTTTCCGCGTTCTTTCGACTAACGGGAATACCCGTTTAGGAGGGGACGATATTGACCGAGATCTAGTTCGTCTCCTTGAAGAACGCATCACTGCCCGCTATCCGGAGATCCGGCATGAGCTGAAAGACCCATTGTTTTCGGCGCGGCTCCGCGAGCTGGCGCATAGTGCCAAGCTGAGATTGTCCGAGGAAAATGGGGTGCAAATCGAAATCCCTTTTCTTTCCGGTAATCGCCGGTTCAACTACTTGCTTAGCCGGCAAGAATTGGAAGGGATTACCCGGCCGATCATCCGCCGGACCAGGTCACACTGTCTGCGGTCGATGGATGACGCAAAGGTTGTCCCTCGCGATCTCGATGAGGTCATCCTCGTCGGCGGAGTTACCCGGATGCCGATAGTCCGGCAGTTGGTCGCGGAGATCTTTCAGCGCTTGCCGAACACCTCTCAAAATCCGGATGAAGCGGTCGCCATCGGCGCGACGATCCAGGCCGGCATCATTTCTGGTGAGATTCAGAGTGTCGTGCTGCTCGATGTCACTCCTTTGTCCCTAGGTGTCGAAACCTTCGGGGGGCTCATGAATGTGATCATCCCGAGAAACACAACCATTCCCTGCAAGGCCGGCGAGATGTTCACCAACGCGGTCGCGTACCAGAGGTCGATGCGAATCAAAGTCCTGCAAGGAGAGCGCGAACTAGCCAAAGATAACTGGGAGCTAGGTAGCTTTGAGATTGAATTCGCACCCGTTCCCAAGGGAGTCGCTCGTGTTGGCATCCAGTTCGAGATCGACGCTAACGGGATTCTTCACGTATTAGCTCGCGACGTCAGCACGGGACAGCAAAGACTTCTGGATCTAGCCAGCGCCGTCGACGTCTCCGACGAAGCGGTCGAACAGATGATCGCGGAATCAGTGGATCATGCGTTCGAGGATATGTCCGAGCGCGTCTGGACTGAGACCTCTATTAAGAGCAATGAGCTTTTACCCGCCGTTACAAGCGCTCTGACCCTGGTCGGAGATCAATTGACTCAGGCAGACAAACAAGAAATCGATGCTTTAGTTAAGGCAGTGAGCGAGGCGTTGGACAGCAAAGACATCCAGCGTCTGAAATCGGCTAACGCGGCGTTAGACCAAGGCACGCAACATCTCGCCACATTGTTGATCGACCGAGCCATGTCGGAGGCGGAGAAACGACGAGCGGGGTAGTGGCGTGTCGCGAACAACCATAGGGGGGCGAGGCTCCCGAACGTCCAAAACGGTCAAACGAAGAACTCGGCTAGGTTAAACCGAGACGCAATGCTAGGCCCATTGGCGTGCCGAGCCGGGACCCAGCGTATTGCCACCTCACGGAACGGCTCGGCAGGCGTAGCGGCCCAACACACCACATCTGTCATGGAGGCCACGTGCGCTGCGAATGCATTTTGGCGATTCGGGAGCCTCGCCCCCCAAGTTTGAGCGCCCTTTCGCCCCTACCGCTCCCCATCCACCCTGGGTAGCCTGATAATAAACGTCGCTCCCTCGCCCGGAGAACTCGCTAGTTCAACGTTTCCGCCATGCGACTGGGCCGTGTGCTTCACAATCGACAGGCCTAGGCCAGTGCCGCCGGCGTCTCGAGAGCGATCCTTGTGGACTCGATAAAATCTCTCGAAGATGTGAGGCTGATCGCTTAGGGGGATCCCCGGTCCATTGTCCTTTACCTTCAGGACGACCTCCACGGGTGTAAAATCGACCGCAATCAGCACCCTTGGTTCCGATTTGCCGCCGTATTTCAGAGCGTTATCAAGCAGATTAAAAATAGCCTGCTCAATTTTGACTTGGTCTGCCTCGATAGGGGGCAGTCCCTGAGCGATCCTGGTCTCGACGACGGCCCCTGATGCCTGAATCATCGGCTCGGACTTTTCTAGTACCTTCTCAATGCATGATTGAAGCTCGAAACACTCCCAGTTCAGGTGAGGTTCCCGAGACTCCAAGCGGGCCAGCTCCAGCAGGTCGTCCACGAGTAGATTGAGCCGCTGAGCGTGTTTATGCATGATCGCCAGAAAGCGCCGGCGAGTGGCTGCGTCCGGGCTGGACTCGATTAGCGTCTCCAGGTATCCGGTCAGAATGGAAAGCGGGGTGCGAAGTTCGTGGGAAACGTTAGCGACAAAGTCCTTTCGCACGGCCTCAAGGGATCGAATCTGAGTTACGTCGTGAAAAACCACCAGGATGCCCGCTGAACCTTCTTGTTTCGGCCGCCGCAAGCTAACCGAAGTGACCTGAAAGTGCTTCGGCACAAACTTGTCGCCTTCTCGGATATCAACTGGGATCTCGTACTCTTGAGGTTGGTTCGTTTCGACGGTGCTCTGCGCCATTTGGTGCAGCAGATGGTTGCGAAAAACCTCTAAAATCGTCCGCCCCACTGGAACCCGCGAGAAGGAGAACATCCGATGCAGGCGCTCGTTAACCAAGCGGACGGTAAGATCGGAATTCGCAACCAAAACGCCTTCGCTCATGCTCCCCAGAATCGCCCGGAGGCTCAGATCTTCGTCTGCCACCAGCCGCGCCATTTCGCGTTGCCGGTGTTCGATCCGGCGTAGTTGATGATAGATTTCGCGAACCACCGCTGGCCCTTTACCGCCAGTGCTGATGCGCGTCTCTTCGGCCAGCCGGCGTGTGTCGTTGCGGATGCGGAATAGCTGACGCCACAGGATCCAGGTTGTAACCATGGATCCGCAAAGAAGGACCGACAGAGCGATTAGCCAAGTTGTCGTCACGGCGCCCGATTCGCCAGGAAACGATACCCTTCGCCACGGATCGTGACAATCCTATCTGCGGCTTCGCCGAGTTTTTCCCGGAGTCGCCGGATATGGGTGTCCACCGTTCGGGTATCGATAACGTTCTCGTAGCCCCAAACGTCTTGCAACAGAGTCTGGCGCGATAGCGTTCGCCCTCGCCTTTCCAACAGGGCGACCAACAACTTAAACTCTGTTGTGGTTAGCTCGAGGCGTTTACCGTTAATGCTGATCTCGAAGTTGTTTTTATCGAGGCGGAATTCATCCACCGTGAGAACAGAGGCGGACTCGACCATGCGTAGCCGCCTCAATAAGTTCTGGATTCGCAGAACCAACTCTCTAGGGCTGAACGGCTTAGTAAGGTAGTCATCGACCCCCAGCTCCAGACCCAGAATACGATCGGAGATTTCCGCTTTCGCGGTAAGAATGACAACGGGGATTGACGAGGTCTCCGTTGAGGCTCTGAGCGCTTTAAGCACTTCGATTCCCGTCATATGGGGAAGCATAATATCGAGAACAATGGCGTCAGGACGTCGCTCTTTCGCTGCGTTAAGCCCGCCTGCCCCAGTCAATGCGACGTGGACTTCGAAGCCGGAACGGTGCAAATGATAGCGAACAAGATCGACTACATCCGGCTCGTCATCTACCACTAGGACAGTATTTCGCATGCTCGGCCCCGAGCGTAGCCCAATGGGATGAGCGCCATCAAGAAATCGTCCTAAAAAATGATCCGGGCTGCGCACGCCAAGGAGTAGAAGTCGAGAGAAATCGTGCGCAGACCCGAATCGCCTTAACCAATGATGTAGACAGGCTCCAGCGGGGAGTGTTCAAAGGTTTCTCCTTTTTTCTTGCGTTCGGGGCCATTTTTCCTTTAGGAGACCGTCTTTTTTTTCGTGCTCGTGCTCGTGCTCGTGCTCGTGCTCGTGCTCGGGTTCGCGATTGCGATTGCCACGCCGAACCGCCTGGAGGGGAGCCGCTTTATGAGGTGGCAAGGTCTGTAAGGTGGCAGCAGGCGGCTCCCGGAAGTTACCCAGCGCGTGGAATTTACCCACGATGTTAGGGCATTTGCGGCCTGGCAACATGCAGGCAGCGATAGAGCAAACACCTTATACAAACGTTCGCGGGAGCCGCCTGCAGCCACCTTACAGAGCAGCCACCTTGCAAAGCGGCTCCCCTCCAGGGCTCCAGGGCGTGGCGCGTGAAGGCCCCACTCGACGACGACGAGAACGACCCACCGTTATTTCAAACTAACCAACAGATAAGCGGTCTCGGATCGCCAGTTAAGCGGAATAGCGTAGTTTCGGCCTCCGGTGCGGAGATCCGCGCTCACTCGTGGACCTACGATAACGTTCGGGACTGAAATCCGGAAGTCACTGCCGAATTCCTCGCGCGCGTTACCGCTGAGAGTATTTGCGATTTCGCCAACTAGGTCCCGCTTCGCAGCGTCGTCACGCCGTTCGTCTTTAAGTAACGCTAGAATCGTTTCCAGCATGCCGCCATTCGCGGTAAAGCAAACGGCGCCCTCACAACGTCCGCTTACCGGAATGATCCCGGTGTACTCTAGTAAAGGGCCCAGTTCGTCCCGCAAAAACGGCGGCTCAATGACCAAAGTCGGTTTGGGCTCTAGCGCCTCGAAATAGCGACGCGCCATCGTAATGAAAATTCGGATATCCTGGTCGGTCATTTTCATGATTAATCCGTCAGCAGGAGCTCAAAAGCTTCTCGTAACTCGTCCGGGTTGATCGGCTTGCATAAAAAGCCGCGAGCGCCTCTTTTCAATGCGATCAGCGCCGTCGCCCGGTCACGCAAGGCAGAAATGATCAATATCTTGGCCTCCGGATTGATTTTGAGAAGGCTCTCAAGGCAGGTCAACCCGTCCATTCTCGGCATGGTGATATCCAGCGTAATCACGTCATGCAGTTTCTCTTGATAGAGTCGAACTGCCTCTTCACCGTCTGCCGCCTGATCCACCTGGGTAATATGACCATTCTCGAGGTCGCGCTGGATAGCAAGCCGGACCACACTCGAGTCGTCAACAATCAAAAGTTTCATTCATCGAAATCCTGACGCGAAACTCAGTAAAACTTCCCATCTTAGAGGAAACCTTAATCTCGCCGCCGAATCGTTTAGCCAGATCTTGCACCGCGTCCAGTCCAACACCGCGGCCAGCGTCTCGAGTCGACTGTTCAAGAGTAGTAAATCCTGGTTTAAACAACAGATCAGTGAGCTCAGCCTCACCCCACCGCCCGATCACCTCCTTGTCTGCATACCCGGCTTCTACAGCCCGTCTGCGAAGGACCGAGAAGTCCAACCCTCTTCCATCGTCTCGCACCCCGAATTCAAAACAATGCGGGTCCTGGCGACAAGAGAAAATATGAATATCACCGACAGGATCCTTACCGCAATTCACTCGATGAAACGGTAGCTCTACGCCATGAGCGGCGGCATTGCGGACGAGTTGAGTTAATATGGTGTGAACCGTTTCTGATAACGATTTAGGCTCAGCCGGAACTGGCGCGGCAAAATCGAACGTTACGTGCACTCTCTTGCCGCTCCTCCGGGCGACCTCTTCTGCAAGCTCGGCGAGCGCATCAAACTCACCGTTCAGCGTCGACGATTTGTGGCTGAAGACCTTTTGCATCTCGATCAATCGATCAATCAGCTCCCGCGTCATAGTGATCCGGTCCCTCATTTGCCCTAGACCGGTGGTGATAGGGAGAAAATGTTCTCCGGAAACGACCCCAGCTTGCTGGATAGCAACAACCTCCTCCTCGAGCTGGTCGGCCAGGTTCTCAAAGTAGGAAAGATGGATCACGGTCGCGTTTCCTTTGATAAGATGGAGCGACCGCGAGATCGTCTGTAACAAGCGTGCGTACCGATCCGAGCGTTGTTCCGCTGTTTCTGCGGTTTTGCTCACGAATTGGCCTGCTTCGAGCGCCTGTACCATGTTGTCGGTCTGCGTCTCTGTATGGGTCAGGAATTCCTGCAGGGTGCTCGGATCGACATGCATTATCCCGAACAGCATTTCGATCTGGCTTTGGGCTCTGGCCTCGCTCTCCCGAATTTGCCGTTTCAGCGACACACTTGTGGTGACGTCTAACACGGTAACCATGATTTGCGTGGGCTTCCCGGCAGCGAGAACCCGATTGAACCGAAACTCTAAAAAGCGGGTCCGATTTCCTTTCGGATCGCGTTGACGAAATTCGACTTCGAGTAACGGATTGGTCTGGGCAATCAATTTGTCCTTGATCTTAGGGTTCTGAAGCAACTCCAGATACAAAGTTGTTGCTTCCAGGGTCGCCGGTGCGAGGACCGGCTCCAACACTTGACCAGTTGGCCGGAGCAAATCCAAGAAGTGAAGACCCACTATTTCTCGGTGGAAAATCTCGGAGGTCGCCCTGGAGTAACCTGGTTGAATTATGAGGTCAGGCCCAATCAGGAACAATCCTTCGTTGACTGTCTCCAAGATCTTCCTGATCTGATTGGTCCCCGCCACTACTTGGTCAACCATCGTATTAAATCGGGAAGCCAGGAATCCGACCTCGTCCGACGTCATTACCGGAGCTCGCGCCGATAGATCCCCGCCGCCGATCTTTTCCGCCGTAGCCACCAGTTGGCCAATGGGACCCAAGAGGAAGTGAGAAAAGACGATGATACCTCCTATCGCAAAAACGAGAATCACCAAGCCGCCAACAGCGACCAAGCGAGCAAGATCTTGTGCCGGCTTGAACGCTTCGTCGGTATCGATCCTAATGACCAGGCCCCAATTGAGCTCCGGAAGCGGTAACATACCAAAAACTCCCAGCGATTCTCGGCCCCGTTCATCGACAAAGGTTACTTCTCCCACTCCACTCCGTGCCTTGTTCGCAAAGAGCTGATCAACGGCCTGGTTGTGTAAGGGAGAAGCCAAAATCGAAGTCCGCCCGTCCGGCAAACCCTTTTCGTTGTAGCTGGGAATTGTCTGCTCCGGCGGCAGCTCTTGCAGAAATCGGGATTCGGTTCGCAAGCGCCGATCGGGCCCCACGATATAAGCTTCTCCGGAGCTTCCCAAACCAACCTGCGTCCAGTGTTCGTCGAATGTGATGATGCTGGTTATCTGGCGGCTATCGATCTCATGGACCAGAACCCCCTGCTGTTCGCCCAGCCGGTCGCTGATTGCGCAGCCGAGAAACACCACTGGCCGGTTGTTTTTTGCTGGATAGTCCTCCATATCGGTCACCATCACATGATCCGCCTCCGGGGAAGTGCTCGACCCCGGAGGACCATACCAGGCGCCCACAAAGACCTTTTTGAGGTTGCTGTTGGCCAACCACCCGCTCACAACGTTCGTGCCGAGATCCCAGCTCTTCCCAAAAGAGTAGACGACGTTGCCGCGGTTATCGATAAACAGCAGGTCGTTATACCGGTTTCTTCCGACCACAGCCTCAATTGATGGCTGATAGCGTTCGACCGCTCTGGCGTAGGTCGTCTTTGAAAATGCATTTCGGACCTTTGAAGCCAGCGAATCGGTGCCGTCGTTTTCTCCAACCGGCTCATTCTCAACTTCCGCGCCAGAATCCGGCGCGTTTCCAAGGATATAGACGTATTGAACGATCACGCCTTCCCGGCTCAGATTCGCTATTTGAGCGAGGGCATTTTTGGAAATATCCAGGGCGGACATGGGCGCGAAATACTTTTCGTACGCAAGCCGGAGCCGGTCGCGAAGACTAGCGATCAGCGCGTCGTCCACCGGCAACCCGGCATCCTCCAGATCGTCAATCAACTCCTGGTAGCCAGCGGACAATTCCGAGGCCGCATACCGGAAAGTCTGGCTCTCAGCCTGAGTGGCGATGCCCCGGCGATGATCGGCGAAGAATCGGGAAATGACTTCTGAAAAAGACTCGCGTAATGACCTGAATCCGTCGAGCCTGGCCCTTCGCAACGCACCGGAAGAGAGAAAAAAGGCAGCCGATGAAAGCCCAAGGATCGCAATGCTCAAAAGCGTCAGCGTGAAAAGCAATAACTTGTCGCGGATAGAATAACCGCGGGGACCTTCCTTTGGTTGGTACTCGGGCAAGTTTTTACTGAGGTCGTTTTGTGGAACCTTCACTCGACAAAACCCAATCTCACGTTTGAGATTGGCACAAAACTTGGGAGGTTAACATATCCCGCGGAAAATCCCAAGGTGAATGATCGCAACGCAAAATCCGCTTGGCGAACACCGAAGTTGAGGTACTCTAAAACTCCCTTGGGAAACGGTGGTCGTAGCTCAATGGTAGAGCCCTGGATTGTGGTTCCAGCTGTTGCGGGTTCGAGTCCCGTCGACCACCCCACAAGAGCTCGCAGTTTGCGGTTCACGGTTCTCAGTTGGCGGTTCGCGGCTAGCGCTGCGGTCATATGTCCCAGATCGGTCTCCTCATTGAAGCCAGGGATCCACTCAGCGAGGAGGCGTTATTTCTGCTTCACGAAGCCGCCTTGGAGGCTCGGCGGCTTTACTCGGACTCAATCGATCCGGGCGCACCGATGCCAGCCAATCAACCGCTTCGCCCAGGCGATGTGTATCTCATCGCTTTCTCGGACGGAAGTCCAGTGGGTTGTGGGGCTTTGAGGAAATTAGACGATAGAACTGCAGAGATACGCAGGATGTACGTCCTTCGCCAAGCACGCCGCACCGGTATCGCCCGAGGCATTTTAGTCCACCTGGAAGAAGAGGCATCTCGCCTTGGGTATGACGCACTCCTGCTTGAAACTGGCAACCGCCAACATCCCGCGATGTCCCTCTATGAATCCTACGGATTCACTCGGATCCCGCTTTTCGGACCCTACGTTAACGACCCGACCAGTGTCTGCTATTTCAAACGGGTGGTAGGGCGTCGGTAGGGACGAGCTCCTGCTCGTCCAGTTTTGCTCCGAGACCACGTTTTGCGGTAAGGACGCGGACGAGCAGGAGCTCGTCCCTACCGTTTTTCCCCTAATTCTAAGGTTGTGTTAGACCTGATTTTCTGGTCCAAAAGCGAGTTGTCTTCCATCCCATGAAACCCAGCTTCCTGCTTGTTTTTCTAATGACCATCGTGGCCGCTTTTGCCGACGACGCGATCAAGATCGTTTCGCCAGACAACACAACGACGTTGGTTGTCGATAAATCGGGAAAACGCGACCTGATCGCCCTGCGCTCCGGCAAAATCAGGCACCGGCTCTTTTACGAAGACCTGGACACCCTGTTTCGAGCCAAGCTGGCCACGGCTTTCAATGCGTCCTTAAACAAAGTCGGAAAAGTGGTTCTTCCAACATTCAAAAGCGCTCGCTGGATATCTCCCGAAGAGGTGGAGATCAAAGGTGAATCCACGGTGATCATTAATGAAGATTCTGGGGACGACTTTGGGTTTACCGCCGTGGTCTCCAAGACGGGGAAAATCAAGGATCTGAGTATCACGCCTAAGGATGAAAGGTGAGAAGTGATTGGTGAGAGGTGATTGGTGTTGCGGCCGTCGACGCCGATCGGTAGGGCGAAAAACTCGGCGCGCCCTGATTTCGGTTTCTCCCAGGACGCCATCGCGCCGGTTTTGAGCCGTTCCGTGCGTTGGTCGTCCAGCCGTCTTCCTGATTAAGGCGGTAGTAGGTTCGGCAGAATCCAATACCAATGGTATTCGTGGGTCGCGGCTCAAAACCGGCGCGGACAAACCAAAGACCAAGGAATGCCCTCGGCGCGTCGAGTTTTTCGCCCTACCGTGCCCTCACCCGCAAGATCCGTTCGCGCCAATTGCCGAGCTCGTCTACCAGGAATTCCAACACTTCGGACCCGGAATAGCCATCGGCATTTCCGGCTAGCGCCTCATTACAAAGATCCCGAGCTGAGTAGAGACGAGCCGTTTCTTCGGAAGTCAAAGGGATCAATTCCAAGTTTCTCTGCATCGCTTTCTCGATGATCTCCCCGGTGGCTTTCCAATTCGCTTTCGGCACCTTGCTAAGCTCTGGAGTCCGAAAGAAAACGGCTTTGGTCCGTTTCCCGGATTGGCCGCTAGCCCATTCCTCAGTCAACTGAGCAATTTTTTTCCATTGATTATGTTGGCCATCATGTAGAAAACCGAACATCACTTCAGCAGTATCCCCTTGTTGCCACATCAACTCGAAATAGCCGTTCTTAAGGGAAATCGGTTTGCAGGCGATAGTGCTCCCCATCACGAGGGGTCCCTGAACCAGCCAACGGAACGTGTCCGGATCGAATTTCAGCCAGTGCGGGTTGGCCAGGAATTCCGCTAGGTATTCTTGGTAAATTTCAGCTAATGGCCGGCGCTGAACCTCAGCGCCTGATTTGCCATCCCAGCGCGAACGGCACAGTTTCATAAACTCTCGCGCCGCAATCCCGCGCATGCCGACAAAAACGGAATCCAGCCATTTAGGATCCTTAAGGTTACGCGCGGCCTGTTCCGGTTGTGACTGGCTTTCAACCTCAAGTCGATGAGCTCCTCAGCTTCTGCCCGCGAAAGCGGCTTCAGGAGGTGCGGCTCCGAGAACCGATCCCGGTGAGCAACGTCCATCCCCGGCAACAATCTGGCATCCCAGATATTCTCGTTCGCTGTGACCACCGTTAATTGACAGCTGCACTCAGCAACAATGCGGGACACCGTGTTGCCAAACTGAGACATCAACTCGGGCCGGACGGTGTAACCTTCGGTTTGATCAAAACAGAATACGAATGGCTGATAGAATCGGGAAAGATTGCACAGATCGGACAATCGGGTCCAAGCCCCGACATTGACGTTCTCCACCGGCTCAGGCACAGGGTTTTCTGCTCGGGGAAGCTGCCAAAGAGCCGAAACGTTATCGTCCAGCGGTTCATAACGTATCCAGGTCAGACAGGATTGCCGTTCTTCTGAGCCGGGCGGAGGGAGACCTCAATGCCGTCCGCCGGAAAAGATTTGGCCGAGAAAGCAGCTTCTGTAAGATCCGTTCGCTCTCGGACTCAACCGTAGGTTCATAACCGGCGAGATAGTAGGCTCGAACCCGCACAACCCGACCTTCCTTGAGTAGCCGCTGCAGAGCCGCCTTTTCAGTTTTGCCGATGTCGGATTCGATCAACCGGTGTTTGCGTTTGAATTTCTTTTCAAGCCGCTCAGCCGGAGTGTCCATCGAACAAATAGTATGCGGTTAGCCCGCTAAAAATCACGCCGGAACCGCAGAATAGGATCGGATAGAAGAGGTTTAAATATCCGCAGATTGCACAGATTACTCAGATTTCGCTTTTGAGTGGAGTGTCGCTGTGGGCATAAGAAGACCTGCATCCCGGGGCAACAGTGTTTTTATCCTTCTGACCGCGTCTGTCCTCCGAGCGAAATCTGCGTAATCTGGTACCTGCGGATCTTTAACCTCTTCTCATTCGCGGTGCACTATTGGCAGAATTCGATAACAGCCAGGGCACTGGGCTTGAGAGTCAAAGTGAAATTGGTCGGATCTTTCTCAATCACGTGGACACCTGCAGCAAACGTCTCTGCGGCCTGGCGACGCAATTTTGCTTGTTGTTCCGCAGTCGGGAAGTCTGGGCTTCCCATCGCTTCCCATTCTTTAAGCGGCGATCCGTGATCGTCATCGACTAGGTAGACCCGGGCGTACTTGGTATGCGGCGCGCCTCTCAGCTGAATTTGAAAGGCCCGGTCCGACCCGTTCTCGCCCTGCGAAACATAATTCCAAACCGCAGCTACCACAGAATTGTTCACAGAATTTCTGGTTGCTAATGCGGAACCGTTATTGAGAGACAGTTGTTGGTCGCCCAAATGACTGAGTGCTTTGAATGCGTAGTAACCAGCTTTCGGAATGCTGCCGGTGGCGATGAGCCCGAATCCATCCTGGAATGGGCTCGTGAAGGGTCCGCCTTCCTCGAAGAAGGCGTCGGTAAAAGTCCAGTAAGACATTTCCGCGACCAAGCCACCGCTGCACTGCCGGATATTGTTAGCTAACCAAGCGCCGACATAAGGGGTATCTAATACGCCCTTGGAAAGCCCCGCATTGTACTCGGAAAAAATGATCGGTAATTCGGGGTTAGCGGAAGCTTTCACCTGTTCGTACACTTTACGCACCGCCAGCGCGACCATCTCAGACCGGGGAATCTTTTCTTCGGTCCCAAACACATTAAGTGAGCTGTCATCCGGATAGACATGGGTCGAGACGTAATCGACCGGCACTTTGTTCTCGGCGCAATAGTGAATGAACCGATCGACCCAGGCAGCCTGAGCTGTCGCCGGCCCACCCACACGCAACAGAGGACTGACCGCTTTCAGAGCGTTTGCGGTCACTTTGTAGAGTTCGTAATAAGTCTGTTCGGTCGGGTTGCCCGCCCAGAAGTCCAGGTTCGGTTCATTCCAAACCTCAAAATACCAGTCGGCTACTTCTGCCAACCCGTATCTCTCGACCAGGTGCTGAGCAAACTTATAAATGAATTGATACCATTTCTGCCAATCTTTCGGCGGCGATACGTTCGGATGATACCAGAACGAATGAATGGCTTCCTTCGCAGCCAACTCTTTCGGCATGAAGCTAAGCTCCACAAATGGGCGAACGCCATTTCTGAGCAATCCGTCGTAGATCAAATCGAGCCGAGTAAAATTCAAAACTAGATTACCATCTTCGTCCTCATGGTCATAGATGCCGACGTTGCGTTCGAAGATCCCGTGAAACCGCACGTACTTCACGTCGACGGTCTCTTTCAGCGTCCGCAAATCGTTGCGCCAGTCCTCACACAGGGTGATCGAGGCATGACAGGAACCAAACATGTGCTCCCAAAAATGGGGAAACGGACTGGTTGAACCGGCCGCATCAATAACGATGGTCTCATCCATAGGTTCCTTCTAGAGAGGCAGTTGCCAATTGCAATCGATTTTAGCGGGATCGGCAGCGCGCAAACAAAGGCAACACTCGTTTAGCGCACACGGGGGAGTGATCACGGATGCGACCAGTCGGAGATATGTGTCTTATGAGCACTCTTTCCGTCCCGTTATTTCCGTAAGTCACAAAATTCCCTGTCGCGCCGTCTTGTCCCCTACAGTCCCGCGTGCGCCGCTCAAACCGGTCATGGCGTTTTTCTGTTATTCGCTACCACCAAACTCTTCAGCTTCATCAAAGGCGTGAAACGCCCTGATACCGCCACTAACACCAAGGCGACACCGGCAACAATCAATGTCGGTCTGATCCCAATGATCTCTCCTAAGCAACCTCCAAAAAGGGCGCAAATTCCGCTGCGCGTAATAGGCCCATCTGCAGCGAGGTCGCATGCAGTGTGATCGCAGCCAACAATGGAACCGCGAAGGCGGTGACTTGCGCTCCCAGAGTGGACACAGTTTGGCCGGTCCAGAAAAGGGCAAACGACTCGTTAATGAACAGACGCGATTGCCGTCCCTGCGCCGCCGGAGTGAAGGACCCGGCGGAATCCTCGAGTGTTTTCACTAGGGGTTGGTCGAAC
>JAFAHI010000738.1 GCA_019237325.1 Verrucomicrobiota bacterium
ATGATCTAGCGCTGAAGGCGCGAGATAAATTTGACCCGGTCACCATTCGAAACCCTAAGGTAAAAAAACACGCACCTTGAGACGCGCTTTCAGCGCTCGGCACTCTTCTTCCTGCTTCCTAGGGCTTCGCGGCTACGGACATTTCGCGCAACTCGTCGCCGTTTCGCCGTTTCGCCCCGTCGCCGTTTCGCCCATTCGCCGTTTCGCCGACTCGCCGTTTCGCCGACTCGCCGTCACGCCCCACCTACTCATAGCTCCTCACCCGGCTCAGCCACCCTGCTAACCAGCGCTCCTCATGCCGTTCGGGCGGAGCGTTATGAACTCGCCGGGTCAAGACCTTAGCGGCTGCAGTCCTGAATTGTTCTACTGCGGGTCCGTCATTCATTGTTTCTAAGACCTGCAACAAACCCCAACCTTGGCCCTGGTAACGTTCGGTCGGCGATGTCCCCTCGCCCTTGAAATTGACATAATCGACTAGCGGATACATGCCGCCCGAGGTTGCGGCGACTCGATAGAAGTTTTGTTTCACTGTGGCCTGTTCGCCGGCCGGGGCCGAGGCCAGCATCTTAGGCAACGCCGCTTCCAGCCGGTTCGCTGCAAACCGGGCCTGCAGCGGAACGGTATTGGCTAGAATCGTGCGCAATTCCTGCAGACGAGCAGAATGTAAATCCGCCAGAAAAGCGCTGCGATTGGGCCAAGGACATTCATGGGAATCAGCCAGCCAGGCCGGCAGCGAGACACCGGATTCTTTCAAATACACGAGGAGCGGCGGAAAGCTTTCTTCGAAGGGGCCACGTTGACCGGCCGGATACCAAATAAAATGTCCGATACCTAGCGAAGCAAAATTCTCTCCGCTATTCCAAGAAGTGAGCCCGGAAACCGTGCCTCCACATTCGTTTTGCCAAAGCCGCCGGCCAATCTTGTCGGCTTGGGTATCCGAAAGATGAACACCTTGGCTATTAGCAGAGACCTGCAATAAAACGCCTAAAACAGAGATCAAGAGGGCAAAGGTAGTCCTGGGACGATGCATATCCCAAACAATTACTTTGCGAGGGTTTGTGTAATCAAGGATTCAACGGCCTGCCACAGCACCGGGAAGCCATCTTCGATCGGGCGGTTCTTGGTGAGCGCTTGTTCTTGCCGGATCCCATGCTCTTTCCAGCTCCCGCCCTGGGTGAAAACGTTGTGGAGAATGGGCAGCAAACGGTCTAGAGCAAAAGCAAACTTCGCTTCCGGAGTTTGTCGATCCTCGAACTCTCGCCAAAGAGCCATAAAAGTTTGCGCTTGGTCCTCTGGTAAAACCCCAAAGAGCCGATTAGCAGCCTCCTGTTCGCGCGCTGCTTTCCCGAGATTGGCGGCATCGTCATAAATAAACGTGTCGCCGGCATCGATCTCCACCAGGTCATGCACTAAAACCAGACGAATCACTTTGCTGACATCGATCCTTTCTTTGGCATGCTCGGCCAGTACCATTGCAGCAACGGCCAAATGCCAGCTGTGTTCAGCCGAGTTTTCGTGCCGATCTATCTCAATCAAGTACGATCGGCGTAGCACGCTTTTCAGACGATCGATCTCAAGGATGAATTCAAGCTGCCGGCGTAGCCGTTCAGGGATGCCTTCACCGAGTTCTTTCCAGCGGTCCATTATGCATCTATACGATTCGGTAGCGGCGACTGTCCAATGAGGCTCAATTGTGTGCTGGACCTGACCATTGTTCCGAAGCTGCAGGTGTACCTGAACTTAACGCGCAGTCGCCATCCGAGCGCTTGATGGCGACTGCGCGTCGAGGCGTGCCACACCTGCAGCTTCGTTGCCATGATGGATTCAAAGCAAATTATCAGGCCTCATGGACAGTCGCCGCTACCGAGACCGCAAATTGATGAGCGGGAGCTCATCCCTACCGAAGAGAACTGCTTGCCCTTTCTCCCTAACTGAGAGTAAATACGTATTTTGAAGTCCAATCTTAATTCCATGTCGTTGGCGCGCGGTCCTGCGATCATCCGAAACCTTAACCGGTTCGATGTTCTGAATACTATCCGCCTACATGACAACCAAATCTCACGTTCTGAGCTTGCGGAAGTCACTGGGCTAAGCCAGGCGACCATTTCCAGTATCGTCAGCCATTTGATCAAGGAAGGAGCGCTCGTCGAGGAAGGATCACATCCGTTGGCGATCCGTGGCCGGGGAAGGCCGCTAGTCTCGTTGCGTCTGGCGCCCAACTACATGCATGTGGCCGGGGTAAAGATCGCCACGCACCAGATCGTGGTGTCGCTCACGGATTTCACCGGCAACGTGCTAACCTCGGAAAACATCTCTTGTGAGCCCCTGGAGTTTACCGCTTCCCACCTTGCCGATTTCGTCGCTAAAGCGGTCCGCGTCTGTGTCAAGAAAGCCAAAATGGAGTTTTCGGACGTCAGCGGGGTAGGTGTGGGCCTTCCGGGGTATGTCGACTGTGCGTCCGGAACGGTGTACTGGAGCCCGGTCTTCCAAAGCCGAAATGTCGAGTTTGGAGCCATGCTATCTCCTAAATTCGATGTACCGGTGTTTGTCGAGAATGACGCGAACCTGGTGACTCTGGCTGAACACTGGTTTGGCCTGGCGAAAGGGCTAAAGCACGTGAGTGTTATCACGATCGAACACGGCACCGGAAGCGGCCTGATTATTAATGGAAACCTTTTTCGGGGAGCTCGCGGGATCGGCGCCGAATTCGGCCACACCAAGCTCGTGTTCGACGGTCCGCCGTGTCAATGCGGCCAAAATGGCTGTATGGAAACGCATACCGCGGGTTTTGCCATCTTGCGGGAGGCGCAGGCTGTTGGTTTTCGTATACCGGCGAAGAAGCTGGACTATCATGCCCGGCTTGACCTGCTACGCAAAGTTGTCGAGCGAGCCGAGAACGGTGACCAACGATATCGCAAGATTTTTCAACAGATGGGCCAATATCTTGGGCTCGGGATCGCGAATCTGGTCAATCTCATTAATCCCGAGCGGGTGGTGGTGTGCGAGGGAGCAGTGACCTGCTCGCATCTTTACGGAGAAAGCCTCCGCTCCACGATCCGCGAGATGGTGATCGCTCCGCTTCGAGATAATGTCGATCTCATGATTCATCATTGGGGTGACGAAGTCTGGGCTCGCGGCGCCGCCAGTCTAGTGCTGCAAGAACTTGATCAACGGGATACAACGCCCGTGCGGCAGGTCCTATCCGTGCCCAAAGCGGCTAAAAGACGCCGACGACGGAGCGTGAAAGGTGAAAAGTAAAAGGCCTGCCCTGAGCAAGCATCGAGCGCGTCGAATGGGTGAAAGGGCGGCGATCAGGGATGGCAGGTCGGCGGGTTCCAGTCAGCAGTAAGCGGTAAGCAGTCTGATTCTGTTTCATTCTCGTTCTGATTTCGCCACCCGCCCTCAACTCCTTGAACTTCTTGACCACGGGGCAATGGTCACTGATTACTGATTACCGAACCCTTGAGTGCTTCCACCCCATCCGATCCAGCCATAGAATACAGCGTCGTAATTCCATTCTACAACGAGGAGACTAACGTGATCCCAGTGCTCGCTGAGCTTAAGGCGGTCTTGGATCGCGACCCGCGTACGTATGAAGTCATCCTGGTCAACGATGGCAGTAGCGATGGTACGTTGAACCAGCTGAAAGCGGTCGGTTCAACCTGGCCGGCGGCTCGCATTATTAATCTGGTCCAGAATGCCGGACAGGGAGCCGCGCTCTTTACTGGGATCAAAAAGGCGCTGGGCCGGAATGTGATCCTGCTCGATGGCGACGGACAGAATGATCCCGGTGACATCGCCGAAGCGCTGCGTTTACTGGGCCGGTACGAATTTGTGGTGGGACACCGAGTGCATCGGCACGACGATCTGCAACGCAGGCTGATGTCTCAATTCGCCAATCATATCCGCCGGATTTTCACCAACGATGGTGTATCCGACACCGGCTGCGGTCTAAAAGGGTTCCGTCGAGAAGTGAGCGATGCCTTCATTCCGATGCAGACGCTTTATTCCTTTATGCCTGCCCTGGCGAAAGCAGCCAGGTTTTCCATCGCCGAATTCCCAGTCAATCATCGCCCGCGAAGATCCGGCGTCGCTAAGTATAATCTCCGAGTATTTCTTTGGCGGCCTGCTGTCGATCTGCTCGGTGTCTGTTGGTTTTCGCGCCGAAGATCGCGCCGCGTAGCGGCGGAAGAAGTGGCAATGGCGCCCGCGGAGGAAGTGTCGAAGTAAGCGGCGGCCGCGGCTAAGTAAGCAGTGAGCGATAAGCAGTGAGCCGTGTGATTCTCTTTTGCGTGCCGTCCGGCCAGAGGGCGGGATCTGCATACCGCTTACTGCTTACGGTTTACTGCTTACGGCTTACTGCTTACCGCTCACTGTCCGCCCGCTTCCCCATCGCGTTCCATGACGCTAAAGCGCTCCTTCTCCCCATCCACCACCTGCGCCACCGCATGCAAATGGCGTTCAGTGAGCCGCGGGTCAGCAGCGAAGGCAGGAGCTGCCGCCTCCGGCAATAGGAAATAGCGGGCATCCGCCGGGATGTCGCTGATTGAGAGGAAATAGCGCACGTCCGGCTCGAGGTAATACCAGAAGGGCTTGTATTCATTTTCTTGGACCCAGAGGATCGCGCCGGCCGGGAGTTCTTTCCGGATCCTGGCTGCTACTTCCCGAAAGCCATTGGTCGACATGGCGTCTACTCTGGGAACAATCGCAGTTCCGTACGTGATCATGCCAGCAGCGAAAACCAGACCCGTGATCAATGTTCTGCGTGCCGCCCGTTCGATCGGCTTAAGCTCCCCCTCCGGTAATCGTTGAGTCACCCACGCAAGGACCATTGTGCCAATACCGATCGCCAGACCAAGTAACGAGCCCGCATTGATCCCGCCAATGAACGGAATCGCCAACACGGCTAGCGCGCCTGCCACCAGCAAGACGGCATTGATCCAATGCCATGATTTCAAATAACCGTGCATCAACCGATTGATCTTTGCTTGCACAAAGACCTGTCCCAGCAAGAGGCATGGGACCACAAACAGCGGGTAAATATAACGGGGTGAACCGCTTGGTAACAGGCACATCAATAAGCAGGTAATAACCATGCCAAGACGAGCCCCGTAAAAGATAGCCTGCGCCCGTAACCGATCAGAAGCGATACCTTCGGTTACCCCGTCGGCGCGGGACTCGATTCCACTCGTCCACAACAAAATTAAAAGGGGTGTCCAGGGTAGAAAATTCTTCAGAGTTTGCGGAAAATTTAGCAACCAGGTTTGAACCCGGAACGCTTCTCCCTCAGATGCTCGCGACGTGATTTGATGAATCCAGAATTGCCATACCCCAAGTGGACCCTGTTGGCCGACTGCGAACGAACACGGTATCGCCCATAAACTGAAGATGACCAGCATCAGCAGCACTGCGAACCCGTGTGCCGGTCGCCCCAGGAGCTTCATGTCTTTGCCCCAGATCAGCACGGGGATGATCACGCCGTAAAAAAAAATGAGATGAGTGGGACCCTTCGTTAACAGACCTAACGCAAGCAAAACGGCAGGCCAGAGCCACAGACGTAAACCGGTTATTCCCCGGTACCATTTAGCCAGCCAGATAACCAGCGCCAGACCGGTTACAGAAATGTAAACGGCTTCCAACTCCGCCAGACGCCCGCTTTCCAATACAGCGAGATTAGTGAGAAAAAAAATCGAAGCCAGCAATCCACCAAGACTGCCTATCCACTGTCGACTATTTATGACGATCCCGAGAGCTAAAACCAACGTCGCCAGCACCGATGGGAATCGCACGGCCCACTCGGATCTTCCCTCCGTTAGTTTGAACATTCCGGCAATCAGCCAATTTAAGAGAGGCGGCTTTCGGAGATACGGTACCTCACCCACCCGCGGCACAAGCCAATCACCGCTCGCAATCATATGGACTGCGGGCAGCGCCCGGCGCGGTTCTTCGTGCTTGAGCTCCACGGATCCAAGTCCCGGAAGATAAATGGCCGCCCAGACAAGCCCTGTGATCAAGAGTCCCTGTACCAGAGTCGGACGAGTCGTGACTTGGCGAGCGATCTGAGCAATCGACAATAAGGGCATCTTGAAAAGTCCTAGGGCTTTACCCTGTCGCGTCTCAAACACAAACAAAATCGTATCAAACCGCGAATGGACACGAATGAACGCGAATAGAAGAACTTAACCGCAGATGGATGCAGATTTACGCAGATAGAGTGGAGATTCTTCGTTAGGTTCAGGAAAATTGGGCCAATTTCTTACGGGTTCGCCGGAGAATAGCCTAAAAGATCGATAAGCGGTTCACAAAAGAAGTAACCGCAATCCGAAAAATCAACAGCCGCAACCCGGAAAAACCGCTATCGAATCCGAAATTATCTGCGTACATCTGCGTCCATCTGCGGTTGTTTTCTGAAGCCTTCATTCGCGTCCATTCGTGTCCATTGGCGGTTCCTTCAGATCGGTCCCGCGAAGAACTGGGTCCCATGCAGCCATGGCGCAGTTGACTGAGAATCGGAGTGCCTTGACAGCCTGAACCCGGCATGAAACCGATCCTGTAGTGTTTACTATCGAATCCTAGCGCGACCTACGGCTATGCACAATCAGGAAACCATTTATATTCTCGGCTCGGGAGCAGTCGGGTTCCCGTTGGCTGCTTACTTAACGAATGCGGGTAGAACTGTCGTGGCGGTTCGAACCAGCAGAAGTGATGTGCCGAAAAGCACGATCAACGTAACGGTCCAGGATGGAACCAACCGGGTAATCGCTCCCATCGAGACCATCTCTCTATCTAACCTCACCAGTCTCGATGGGACCTTGGTCGTCACTACCAAGTCCTACACCAACCAGGCGATTGCGCTTCTGCTTAAACAGAGAAAAGCGTCCGGCCCATTAGTTATCATGCAAAATGGCGTTGGGGTTGAGCGACCATTTCTCGATGCCGGATTCGGCGCCGTTTGCCGGTGCGTTCTTTACGTAACTAGTCAGCCCACCTCGGAATTCCAATTTTCGTTTCGGCCCATCACCGCTTCGCCGATCGGTGTCATCGCGGGTCCGGAAGGAGAGCTCGCGAAATGCGTTGAACAGTTGCATACCGACGGTTTCCCGTTCCGGGCAGAGACCAACATCCAAAAGGAGATTTGGAAGAAAGCCATCATCAACTCCGTGTTCAACTCGATTTGTCCCCTGCTCGATGTGGACAACGGTGTTTTTGTGCGGGACGAAGCCACGGCTAACCTCGCCCGGCAGTTAGTAAAGGAGTGCATCACGCTGACAGACCGGCTGAACATAGGTCTTAGCGAAAGTGAGGTAATGCAGCAGATCATGCGGATCAGCACCGAATCGAAGCAAGTAATCTCAACCCTTCAGGATATTCGGAACGGCAGACAGACCGAAATTGACTCTCTAAATCTGGAGATCGCCCGTCTAGCGGCTTCGCTGCAACCTCCGCTTTATCTTCCGCAGACCGAATTGTTGGGGAAGATCATTTTAGCGAAATCGGTTCTCCATCGGAAAACAATGGTGTAGTGCTATCACTCGAACAGAAATTAAGACCCACAGATTACGCAGATTTCTGGTTTAGGTCGGTCACGTCGAATCGCCTTTGTCACATAGGGACGATCTGATGGTAGCCTGGCTACGTTTACTCCGTCCCTACGGGACATTGCTGCCCTACCAAGCCAGCTGCAGATGTTCCCTGAGCGTCTCTCTTTGTCGTGAAGTCAGTTTTCCTTACGGCGTATCAAGCGAAATCGAGGCGACTTGGTCCGTTGTGACCAAAAACATTCGGCTTGCCCGATCGAATGCCACGATGAGGTCGCGATCTTCGGGAGCAAACATGACGTAATCGGGACTAATAATCTCGATCTGCGTGCCTCCGGTCGTCTCAATTGTGAACGCCCTGAAGGGCACGGCGTTCACTCGCTCTTTTATTCGGTCGAGGTCCATTCGCTTGGGAGATTTTAACCCAATTGGGATCAAAATAAACAACACGATATTATATTGTTTTTACTTATCCTCCGGCGGACATTCTCTCTCGAACAAGAACCTACAGATCAGCTATGTCCCGGGTACCGGCTGGTTGCTCGTCTCGCGTTGCCGCCGGCACACAAACGCGTACAACTTTCGGATGGTCCGACCGTCCTGGGTGATCGTCAATAACTTGCCGGATTCTATATTTGGGAAATCGTCCTTCAGCGAATTGGGAACCCGATTCATTTCGGTAACGAAGATCGCATCTTCATTTGGATGCACCTCGCGATATGTCGGCCAGAGGATAAGTTGGTTGTACGGAGCACTAGTCAACGGCATGTAAACATCCGGTTGGCCCGGCAGATAGAACGAGAGCAACGACGCAGTCATATACGCGTTAGCGATCACTACCTTAGTACCGCTCTCTGTTTCTAGCGCCGAAACTTGCGCAGCGAGGTCGCGCGCTCCCCGGGCTCGATCGAGCGGATCCTTGCCCGGGGGCAGATTAAGCCATCTTGTTTCCTGCAAACCAGCGGTTTCGATTAATGCCACTGCTAGACCGGCAATCGCGACCCACCTGCCCCAGCGGACTCGCTCCATTAATACATCCCATTTCGCTGCCAAAAAAACGAAGCCGCCGATGTAGGCTGCGGCTGGCCAGTTCGCCTGACTGGCCTTTTGAAAACTGAGAAAGAAATAGAGCAAAAAGAGAGGCAGAAAAAGCGAGAGCAGAAACCGGGTCTCGCCGTCGTCATCCGCAGTTTTCAAGCTTGGGAGGAACAGCACAACCATAAGCGCGATGAAGATAACCGGAGAGATTACCCCGGCTTGGCCGCCTAGAAACGTTAACACGTCCAACGGTCGGATATGTGCCTTTTCATCCAGGGCGCCGCGATGCGTCAGAAAACGGAGCGTCGGCCATTCGTGTTGCCAATTCCAATAAATCACTGGAACTAGACAAAGCCCCACCACCAGCAGGAGGACGAGAAAGCGGCCGTTCAGAAGTTGTTTTCGGCTCGGGGCATACCAGAGGCAAAAGAGCGCCAAAGAAATCAGCTCCATTGCGCCGGTATACTTAGAAAGCGTGCTTAGCCCGACCAAAAGCCCGGTCACAATCCAGGGCAAGAAACGCGTTGAATCTTTCGCCCACCAGAACGCCAAAGCTGCAAATGTCCAAAAACAGATGAGCGGCGTATCGATCGTCATTAGAATCGATCCAACGGCAAACATCGGCGCAAGACCGGCTAACAATAGTGCCCAGAACCCGACCCGGTCCGAGAACAACCGCCGGGCCAGTAGAAAAATCCCGATCCCAGTCGCAGTCGAAAGAATGACGGCAAAAAATCTTATTCCGAATGGATTCTGGCCGAATAAAGCGGTCCCGACCCAGATGAACCACGCGATGACCGGACCTTTATCCAAGTAAGCGAGATCGAGGCGGCGGGACCACAGCCAATAGTAGGCTTCGTCACCGACGAGCTCCAGCTGGGTGCTGTACCATAAACGGTAGAGTGTTACCGCCAGAAGAACTACCGCCAGAATCAGGTAACGATTTGGAAATAGCGTGGGTCCTGCCTGATCAAGCGGAAAGCGCGTCGAAGGGCTCATTGCTGGGCAGAGGCGCCAATCTCCGATCCCTCAGATTTTTGCGGGTTCCAGCGAAGGATGAACCCCAAGAACAGCAAGGCTGCGACCGGTTGGATGGCGTGGAGATAGTTGTTTTGTCGAATCACAGGGACCCAAGCATTCAATGCTTCCGCTAAAAGAAGCAACCCATAAGCGGCAACTGGGAGGAATTGCAGCCAACCGAACGCTTCCCGTTTTTGAATCACCGGCGCTAGCACTTTGGCACAGGCAAACGCAACTGCCGGCGCTAGAAAAATGTAGGTAGCGAGCTCTGTCGAAGGTCCAAAAAGGGTGATCCACAAACAACCGACAGTGAACGCGCTCCAAACCACCGCATCCCGATTCCAATGCTTCGCTCGCCACCAGCAATAGAGCGCGGCCATTAACGCCGCGGCTGCCTGCAAAATCGCGTACGTACCAACCGTGATCGGGACATGAGCGATGCGAAGCAACAACCAAGCGTCTCGCCAAGAGCCCAACTCGGTCGATACCCGGCGTTGGTCTGCTCCCAAGCTATGCCACCAATCCTCATATTGGCGGATCACGTAGTCCGGCCGTTGTAGTATTAGAGAAAGGCCTCCAAGGATCAGGACCCCCAGTATAAGCCGCCAAGTCAATTTCCGGGGCTCAATCACCGCCAACAGCAGTCCGATCGCTAACGGGTAAATCTTGAAGAACGTCGCAATCGCGATGCAACCGGCCGCCAAGGTCCAACGTTCATCGAGCACGGCCAGACATCCGCACAGCAGCAACGCGATAATCAACGGACTCGCCTGCCCATTATTCAGGTTACCGATCGACAGGGGCAAGAGAAGCGCGAGCGCAAATACGATAACGGTAGGGATGCTCGAGGACGAGGACGAGTACGATTGGTGCCTACGGAACCAACAGATTACGGCGGAGAGATACGCCAGACCCGTGGCCATACGCCAGACCGCGGACGCTGCCCAATCAGGCACCAACGCAAACGGCGCGAACAATGCCGCAGCTAACGGACTGTAAAGATATTTGCCGACGTGCGAATAGAGCGGCTGCCCCGCCAGCCAAGCTCGTCCCGCGTCCCTGAAAACCAGGAACACCGAGTTCTGATGCGGCGCAAGCATCCCCCGAATTGTGACCCCCAAGATCACCGCCAACCAGAGTCCAATAACAATGAGAGCAGCCCGCCGCCAATTATTCACCACGAATGGACGCGAATTGACACGAATCAGAACCAAATCTCAACCGCGGATAGACGATCCGCAGACTACAGAGAAGATTAAAGATCCGCAGATTACACAGATTACGCAGATTTCGGTTTTTGGGCTTGGGCATGCTCGTCTGCTAAGATGCCTTTCTAGCTCGGTCGAGCTGCTGTGTGTTAGCGGCCGGCCAGAAGATAATAAAGACCGACCAATCGCCTAATCCGAGGTCCGATCACGTTCGCCGACCCGCCCGCGTAAGTACGCCTTAAACCCGAAATCTGCGTAATCTGTGTAATCTGCGGATGTTTAATCTTCTGCATTCATTTACGGTTCGTGCTTCCGTTTTTCGTGTTCATTCGCGTCCATTGATGTCCATTCGCGGTCCATATTCACCGGGCGAAGCGTTCCCGGATTTTTTGCGGGATGAACTCCATGTCGGAGGTCTCTTGGATCGCGAGACGGATCTGGGCATCCATGACCTCGGGAGGGACCGTGCTCTGGTACTCGGTAAGGCACTCTTTGAGCGCATCCATTACGGGCGCCTTGGTGGTCTGCACGAGGCGATAAACTTTCACCATGATTGATTCAGCCGCTCCCGGTGTGAGTAGATCGGGCACCGCTATATCTTCGTGACTGGGAGCAAGCTCGAGTTCGTAGCGTTTCGCTAACGAGCTCAATAACTGGTACCCTTCATCTGCAGTCACGGTTGGGAAGATCGGAATTTTCAGGTCTATTCGGCCCGGCCGTTTTAGATCGACTTCAATAAGATCCGGACGGCTAGAGGCCAAGATCCAGACTAAGCGGCCGCGGTTTTCGGGACGGCTCATCTCGGCCGCCATCATGGAATAAATTCGACCGGATAAACCGGCATCTTGTCCCCCGGTTTCGCGTTTACCTAGCGCCTGGTCCGCTTCGTCAATAAACACGTAACAACGGTCTAACGCTTGCAATAGACGAAAAATTTTTTCCAGGTTCCCTTCTGTGCTGCCGACCCATCGGTCCCGAAAATTCTTGATCTTTACTACCGGCACGCCGGCTTCACCGGCGAGACATTCCACCAAGTAAGTTTTGCCGGTACCGACCGGCCCACAGATCAGGTATCCCATCGGGATCGCGCGAAGATCGCCCACCTTCCATAGATCGAGATCCTGGCGCAGACATTCTTTCAATTTCTCTTGGCCGTACAGATCGTTCAGCGTGCGGCGCGGTGCGATGAACTCGATCAGGCCCTGACATTCTTCTTCAACAATGACCCGTTTTTGCTCAATCACATCCTGCTCGTCTAACGGTTCCTTCTTGTATTGTCTAACCAACAACAGGCGGTCCAGGCCGTTCATGGTGATCCCGGTTAACCCCTGTGCCAATCGTTCTGGTTGTTGATTGAACGGGCCTAACGCTAATGAAAACTTCTCCCGAGCCAGCTTGATCGCGACTTCTAGGTCTTTGGTTGACGGAAACGGAATTTTGATTTTCGCGACTCGCGGATTGTTCACCACGATCGGATGCAAATCGTTCAGGTTCTCGGTTAGCAAACAGCTAACAATGGCTTGGCCGCGAAAAAACTCGCTGCTAGCCCATTCCCGGAACAGTAGAGCGAGCGCGTTTAAATCATAGTTGAGCACACCAGGGACGGCAGGAGCTACCAGATGGGCCGATTCCACCATGGCTCCAACCGCGATTTTGCCTCGGTTCATCCTGGCTAGGTTTGCGCAATACCGTAAAAACCGGGTAATTAATTCTACCGCTGGCCGCGGCGCCCGCGGTAGTTCCGAGTTCACCTGCATCGGAGGCCATTCCTTGAATTTTTCACCGCCCCGATCCACCCGGAGGCCATTCCCGAGATCATAAAGCAGAATGACATCAAACTGCGGCATCAAGACTTCTTTCAGGAAATCGAGAAGCGCGCCTGAAGTGGTCCCGTCAGTGGTGCCTAACAGAAAGCGGTCGTGAATATTGCCGTGCAGAATAAATTGGCTAGCAGCGTCGCTTTCATAAAGCGCTACCATCTCCTTCGCCCATTCCGGCAATGTCTCTCTACGATAACTCATAACGGTTCGCGGTTCACAGTTCACAGTTCACAGTTCACGGTTCACGGTTCGCGGTTTGGTGTGCGGTCGCGGGACGTCGAGCGGATGGGACTTATGGGACACATGGGACTAATGTGGCAGCACCGTATAGCACGGCCGGTACGGTGAACCGTGAACGGTAAACGTCACTGGGAGACCGGGCCCATGGTTTTGCCACCGCCTTCGTCAGTCTTCTCAGGCGGATGGCTAGCTTGCAAAGAGATGCCTTCGCTGGCGGCAAAGTCGGCTAACGCTTGTTCTTCCAAGGCCTTTTGTTCGGCTTCTTTCAGGTGCAGACCGGTCGTATCCAACGAATCCCGGGCGACTCTGGCTTTACCGGCGGCAACCTCTCTTTCTTCTTCAACCATTCGCTGGAGACGTTCCAAGGTGTCCCCTGCTCCACCGATTTGCGTCACCATACCGGAAGCCATCTGCGTGAGCTCGGCGGTCGCCTTCTTGATCTTGAGGTCATCGAGGCTGAACCGTAACGCTTCGATTTTCGATTGAGCATTCTTTACCGCCACGTCCCGGGCTCGAATCAGCTCTTGATAGGTCTTTTCCGCTTGTTCCAACTGTTTGCGATTTTCACCCAACTCCCGTTGAATGGTTTGTAACCTGAGGGCGAGCTGGCCGGCCGCGTCCCGGTTATTGGCTCTCAGCATCGCAGTGGTCTTGGCGCGTAATTCCCTTTCTTCGGTCTCTAACTTTCTGACCTGAGTAATCAACCTTTCACAAAGCCCAGCATGGGCAGCTAACCCTTGATTATATTGGGCAATCTGTTTCCGCAGATTTTCCCGTTCGACTTCCAAAAGCGCCTCGGGGTTCTGCTTCTCCAAGCCGCTAACGAACAGGCCGAAGAAGCCCTTGATCAAATTTCCTAGTCGCTTG
>JAFAHI010000760.1 GCA_019237325.1 Verrucomicrobiota bacterium
TTTAGGATAACTTTTACTCACTCGAAATGCCTTTTTTACTCGGTCTGGTTAGCTTTGTCACTTCCCAGCAAACCAAGTATTTAAGCGCATTTCGAGCTTTTTGTTCGAATTGCGGATTTAAATCACGCTTCCTTAAGGGCTAGTGCATTGACCAATAGATCGCAGCCGTGTGCTGCTGGACATCCAAAAAGTTAAAACCATCCTTGGTTCCCATCGTCGTCCGAAATTTCACCGGCGCAAAAACAACTCAGCCCAATGGGAAGTAGCGGTCGAGCGCAGGGATTTACGGCTTCGGAGTTAGCCCGCCAAGTCCGCCTACTCAGTAACCCTAGACATCAACAATAATTTTTTCAAATTTTTGAAGAAGGGCCTAACAGAAAGCGGCTGCCCTCCGGGTCGCGTGTTCTTGGTAGAACTCAATTTGCTCCTGGCGTGCCCGCGCGCCTTAGACCAGCAGCGCAATGGACCGCACGTGATGCGAGTGATGGCGCTCGGAAATCACCAGCACTCGGGTGCGATCCTCCCAGGCCCGTCTGGTCAATTCCGCCACGTGATGCTCGCGGCTCTCGAAGCGCCTGGTTTCAAGGCTGGTGTTTTTGACGGTGAACGCCTCGAAGTCGCCAAATCCGGGTATGTTATAGGGTCACATCTCAATATTCAACATTCATTTCATAATATTGAATGTTGAGATGTGACCCTAACTACTAACCGTGGCTCAGAATGGTCGCTTCTAGCGTTCCAAGTTCTTCGTTCATAAATTTTCAGGCAAAAGCTTCAGTCCAGCTCCTCCTGCCAACTTGCGCTGACGCTGATCAAACGAAGCTATCGTATCAGCTCTGAACTCCAAAGCTGCGGCTACGTGCAGAATATCCAGCGTGCGGCTTTGATGCAGGGGGGTAAACCTTTTAGACAGTTCCATTGCATTTCTAAATAGCACCGCACTATCGATAGACCACACCGAGAGGATCCCGGCATTTTTGTCGGCAGATATTTGACCCAGGATTGCTGTGCAGGTTCGCTTATCGTAGAGATTTCGGCCCAATCCGCGATAAACGGTGTTGCAGAGTTCAAGTTCCAATAGCCAGGGATAAGGAATCCCCCGATCAAAGTTTGCCGATATCGTTCGAGCCTTCGGTTCGAAAATCTCCTCAGGCAAATACAATGCAGCCACAAAACTTGTGTCGCAGTAGGTCAAGATGCTTCGCGCTCCTCTAAAATAAGCTGCACTAATCCACCCTTAACATTTGGTCCTTTCGGCGGAGCGGAAAAGCGACTGCGGAAGTCTGGGGTGCCATGCGTTGCCATTTGCAGCTCTTTCCTGAGGGCCGACTCGATGTAAGCGGAGAGGTTCCCTGTACCAGCCGCAGCCCTCCTGACTTGAGCTAATACATCGTTGGAGAGCCGAATCGAGATAGTCGTCTTATATAACTTCGGTCTGCCGACTTTGTTTTTTACTTTCTGTGTTTTGGCCATGAACCATCTATCGGATTTCCTGCCAAAACTTCAAGAACATTATTAAAGAAAGTGCTCGCGCGAGAAGTGCGTAGCCATAGCCGTTTGCCCGCTCTGCGGCAGTCACGAGCTCTATGGCTCCGATTCTGAGACGCTGGAAAATCCGCACTGCGAGAGCTACGGCTGGAACACTGGAACGGAGGGATTAATAAAATCATGAACGACGCACGACGAAACTTACTCACCTGCAACACCGACGAAGTGCGCGACCTCCTTGATGCGGGAGGCTACGCGCTTCATTGGACTGCGGACGAGAAGCACCTTGAACTCTTTGAGATCAGCGGCGGTTATTTTGCCGCCAGGCCCATACTGAGAAGCTGACCGGCAACGTCTTTGCTTCGGTTGAGGAAGCCTATAAGTGAGTCTTTAACTTATGAGCCCGTGCCATCTTTGTTGAACGCTTCGCGTATAATCGCCTTGGTCCACGAAACGGGTCCGAGAGTATGCTGGTCAACCTTCGGCTCGAATTCAGGGTTTGAAAACATGTTCCAGGAAATCATGGAGCGCGGGTCGCCAGACGAACATGCTGTGCGTTCCACCGGGCAAGACAGTATAGGCATGCTGGATATTTGTTTGCGTTAGCTGGGCCTCAAAAGCCGTGACGTCCTTTCCGACGATTTCATCGTCATCGCCAACAACGATATCGAAAAGGCGCAAGGTTGTGTTGATCTTTTCCGAATCCTTTAACGCATTCTTAAACTCCTCGGATAAGGCCGCCGGTCTCACACCGGGACTGAAGGCACCGATCCAGCGAAAGTAGCCCAGGTGCACAATCCCGGTTTCTATCGACTGAAGCCCGCCCATTGATAGCCCTGCAATGGCTCGCTCCTGCGGTTCGTCGCTGATTTTATAGCGGGTTTCGATTAAAGGGATAATGTCGTGGAAAAGTTCCTCGTCGACTGCCTTTTGGTTTTGAGCCAAATAAGGTGAGTGGTCCGTGCCGGCAATATCTTCAGGAGGCAGCGCGTGCGCTTCCGGCACGACCACGATCATCGGAACTGCTTTGCCTTGAGCCAGCAGGTTGTCCAGAATTTGGGGCAACCTCCCCTCAGTTACCCAGGAATAGCGCGTGTCCCAGAAGCCATGGTAGAGGTAAAGAACAGGGAAGGGAGCATGAGAGCGGTCATAGCTCGGCGGTGTGTAGACCAACACCTGGCGGTTTTTTCCGAGCGTGGCCGAATAGTAGGTCTCATGGCGCATTGTGCCATGCGCGCCGTTTTGTACGTCCAGGAAATCAGGAGGCGTACCGGGAATTAACAGCAGGCTTGTGTCGACCTGTCGTTGTGGTTTGGGCATCTCGTTGCCAGGATCCGTAATCAGGCGCCCGTCCAGCCTGAACTGGTACTCGTACAGGTTGGGCTTCCAAGGGCCCAACGTCACAGACCAAAGGCCGTTCGTGTCCTTCGTCATGTCGGCGGTTGTGGTTCCTTGGGGCTCGTATGGACCGCTCTTGATTCCGATAAGCACTTCCACAGTGTTGGCCTTTGGCGCCAGGAGCCGGAACGTTACATGGCCATCGGGTAGCACGTGAGTTATGCGGTCCCTCAATGGGAGCGCAGGCGTTGGTTCAGGAGCGACAGCCGGTTTTGCTGTGGACGCCGGAGTTGGGGTTTGAGCGAGGAGCGGCGCTAAAGCAAAACCGGGAAGGGTATACAGAAATAAGACGAGCGCTGATGTCTTTTTCATACGGCATTTCGCCCAAGTTTCGCCAGAAATGAGGACCGTTCAATTAACTTTGAGCTCCGAAATTGGAATAAGCCGCACCAATTCATAGCGTACCATTCTGGGATTGAGCATTGCCGGGTCATTTTGAATTTTTACTGGAACCTGCTTTTCAATAAATACTCGTTCGCGTAGGGTCACTTTAGGTCCGTGACTGCGATGGAAAAGATCCGCGAGTTCGCTCAGGCAAATCAACCTTTCAGGATTCACCTTGCCGACACCCGGGTTCTGGAAATCAAAGGCCGGGACTGGATCTCGACCCATCCAAGCGGTCAGGGTACGATCGTCACAGTCTACGGTCCCGGCGACGACGAGGAACACTGGGTGCCGATTCGTGCCATTACGAACGTATCGGTCGGAGAAGCCAACAGCCAGGGAACTTAAACATCAAGCTCGGCGTTGCCCGAGCATTCCCGATCGTCAAACGACATAACTGATGGGAAACGAAAATACGAAAAAAGTGATACAGAAAAGCGCATGAGCCCCAAGTCTGGTCCCAAACGACTCCGTGAGCTGCTGAAGCAGCCCGGCATCATCCGTAGCCTCGGGGCCCACGATGTGTTCACCGCGCTGATTGTCGAGCAGGCCGGCTTTGAGACGGTGTTTATAGGGGGGTTTGGCACCAGCGCGTCAATGGTTGGCCTGCCAGACCTGAATTTTCTCACGATGTCCGAAATGGCCGATGCGGTGCG
>JAFAHI010000103.1 GCA_019237325.1 Verrucomicrobiota bacterium
TCGTTTCGGGGACATCACGTAGACGATAGGTCGGTATGGCAAAGACGGTCTCTGGCAATTTCATTAATGAACTAGAGATAAATCGCGAAACGTCACTTAAAGCGATTTTCGTGCCTATGCGGTGACGCTAATGTAAGTACCTGGTATAAAGAATCTTATGACGATTGCATCTTTTTCTCGCTGATATTGGATGTTCGCATGATGCGACTCTGACGGATGGAAAAGATCGCAAATGGCGAGGACGGAATAAGACAGCTACTCGGCCGCTATGCGGAACGGGTAGGCTTGAATTCGACTGCAGCGATCCACTCGCTGGTATTTCTAAGTCTGCCTGGCTGATCCAAACTCCAAAAGAGTTTGACTCCCCAGTTCCCACTGACTTCCCCAGTTTCACCATACCGGCCCATTTCATGATGGCTATGGTCGAAGCGCTCAAGAGTTCCCTTGGGATCGTCTAACCGGGGAGCCGCTCATCTACGCCTCGATGGGAACCCTGCAGAATGGTCGGGAGAGGGTGTTCAGTACGATTGCTCGAGCCGTCGACGAGCGTGCGGGCATGCAATTAGTTCCGCGTTCGGCTTGTCAGTCGAGAGGAGGTTAGGCGAGCGCCGGCGGGAAGAGCTTCGCCGAAGGCGACCGGACGCTCGTTGCAATCAATACGTCGTTACGGGGTCGAAAGATGACTCGTCTCCTTACATTTCTTTGTTACTACCGTACTTGGTCCAAGGACCGGCCGGCACTCCGCTAAAGTCAACGAATTTCCAATCGCAGGTGTCTAGACCACGTAGACCCAGATAATCGCGCACGGCTGGAGAAACATCCAATCCCGCGTCCTGGTTACGATTTGCTCTGGGCCGTTCGTTACCAAAAACATATTTCCAGTCTTCGGTAGCGAACGGTCCGACGTCCTCCCATTGCGCGTAGCAGACTCTGTTTCCATGGCGGACAGCCACCCATCGGCCTTTGCATACAGATTGGCCGTCTCGGACGAAGGACGTTTTGAACCAAGGAATCACCCCTGCGGCTTCCGCTCTGGTGTGATGGTTTTGGATATCATTGTAGGGCAATGCTATATAAAACGGGTTTTGCCGAGGCGGGAAACGGAGCGGGACAAAATTCATCCGCGCACCCGGGTTAGGGTCATCGTAGCCTCCGTAGCGGTAGAACCAAGCAACATCCCAGGCGCTCTTATCGTTCGAAATCGGGTCATTAATGGTCGCTTTTTCACCAATCCAAAAGACAGTTGTAGTGATGTTGAGCTTCCACTCGGTTCGGTCAGTCGAAGAGGAGCTATATAGCAAGGCAGAAGAGTTGGGTGTCTTTTGAGTCAAAGGAAGCTTGGCAGAAATCTTCCGCCGCTCTACGTCACGCCACTGATTAACATATCGATTGAGGGCAGCATCACTGTCGATTTGCTCTTGACCAGAACTATTCGTAACCGAGAGGATAAGGGTCAAGGCGTACAGGATAAAAGCCGTTGCCTGGATGTTCGCCAGGAAACCGTGTCGATATTTTGGCGTCATGAGCCTTGCCTTTTCACTTTCCCCGGCGATTTGTTGACCGCTGGCTCCTGGTTTATCAGATTCTCATTGTGAGCGCGACTTTCATTTCTAGGCTGGGGAGTGGCAATTACGGTTGTGCTAATAAATCTAACGGTTTGGTTTAGGCTTCTTTTCAAAGTTCTCTTGAGACAATGCGAAAGCTACATTTTAAGATCGGACTAGCTTGATCGTGCAAGTTCCGATCGGCATCATCTAGCCGCTTGTATTAGCTTAGCGGATACTTCTTCCCGAAAAAATTACCAAATCAGATATCGGTAAATATCGCGGCCTACCGACGCCACCTCAACGCCACACACTCGAGGACGAGTACGAAAGGAATGGTCACTCTTTCGGCGCTAAAGCTGCTAAGAGTTTTTCATAGCGGGGATCTTGGCGCAGAGGCTGCCAATACGGCTCCCGCTTGAGTGAGCCGTAGTAGAGACCGTTGGGTACCTTGCTCAACGAAGTCAGCGTCTCAAAGGCCAGATCCAACTCATTTGTCCAAGCGTAAACTACGGCCAGATTTAACTCCGGATACGGGCCATCCACTGCGTCCTTGGAGATGGGCAATAGTTCGACTGCGCGTTTCGCTTCGGCGATAGCAAGTTCTTTCTTACCGAAGAGCGCGTCGATCACCGCTAACTGACTGAGCAGTTTCGCATTCTCAGGCTCCTTTTGGACTCTTTGGTTTAATTGGTCTCGGGTTTCGGCAAAGCTCGGATTTGTGGCGGTTTGTTCGCCTTGGAGCCGTGCGAGTAAAATGGAATAACAACCGATGGGAACATTGGTTCCTCCGTAAGCAAAGTCGCCTTCGTCGTTACCGCTGTTCATCTTTTCGACGAGTGCCTTCACCTCGGCCCAATCCCGATCGACAAACGCAAACGCGAGTTTCAGGTTAAGGACGCCCCGATCATCAATTGCCGAAGCCGGCAACGCTGCGAATGCTGTCCGGAGCGCGGTGGTATCCCCCGTCTCGTAATATAAAAGGATCGGCTTTTGCGCGCTAAGAATCGGCTGGTTTGGACGCAGGGCGGTTAACCGGTCGAAAGTCTGTTCGGCCGCGCGAAACTGACGCACCTGCTCAAAGCTGACAGCCAGGTCTTCGACGAAAACCGAATTGCGAGGGTCGCGACTGATAGCGTCTTTAAACTCCTGGATCGCCTTGTCGAATTGTCCCTCGCGGCGATCGACATAGGCTTCGAGCGCGCTGGCTTCGGCGTCGTTGGGCAGGCCGCGTTTGGCCAGGCCGAGCTGTAACCGGGCCTGATCATAGTCGCGATAGCCGCGGTAAAGATGAGTGGCGTAGGCCAGATGAACCTCAGCCAGGTCCGGTTCCAGGGCGAGTGCCCGACTAATGGCTGCATCACCCAACGCGCGTCGTTCTGGAGTCGGATCGTAAAATAGATAGAGGAGGTCGTGTGCTTCTGCGGAACGGCAATAGGCCAGCGTGAACTTTGGATCCAGCTGGACGGCCTGGTCCAGCAGAGTGACCGCGTCTGTTAAGGGTTTCTGTACCTCTGCAAAAGTTGCGGCCACGTGAACACTGACCAGTAACTCTTTGGCCCGAAGATAGAGCTCATAAGCCGCAAGATTCTCAGTTGGCTTCTTTTCTATATTTCGTTTTTCTTCTGGTGAAAGCGTCGCCGCCAGTTTCGTAGCGATGGTTTGGGCTACCTCGCTTTGAATAGCAAAGATGTCAGTGAGGTCACGATCGAAACTGTCCGCCCAAATGGTCTTATCCTCGCGGGCATCGATTAGCTCGGTACTGATCCGTACCCGATTAGCATTGCGGCGAACGGTTCCTTCCAACACATTGGCTACCCCTAGAGCATTGGCAATTTCGCGAAGATCACGTTTCTCGCCGGCGCGATATTGCATCACAGAGGTTCGGCTGATGACCGTGAGTTGGGCGATCTTGGCCAGGCGGTTAAGAATTTCATCCTGGACTCCATCAGCGAAATAGACGTCTTGTTTGTCCACGCTAAGGCTTTCGAAAGGGAGAACGGCAATACTCTTTGCCGGTAGGGCAGTGACCAGGGGGGCTCTGCCCGATTCAATCGGTTGATGGCTGCTGGTCGCAAAAAACCGGATCGCGGCGGCGACGATGGCGGCGCCAATCAGGCCGATCGCGGGTAGCAACCGCTTCCCGGGATTATTGCGAGCGGAAGCGCCCGGAATAAGCATTCGTCCCTTTTCCGGAGAGTTTTCGCGTAACCAGACAGTGGACTTGCCGTTCAGCAAGGCTTTCACTCTTTCGGTCAGAACCGGAAGATGCCGTTCCAATGGAGCTGTGGTCGCATCGAACCAGTGCACGGTCTGCAGGAAATATTCCAGACTGTTGCGTGGCTCGACTGGTTCAGTTCGAAATGGGAGCACCGGAAGGTGCAAAGAGCAGGCTCTGCCTAATTCACGCTGGACGTGGTCAGAATCGTTCGCGTGCCGGGAAAACACGAGTACGAACAATCGACAGCTGGCAATGCCTCGCAGGATGCCTTGGGTCCAATCGGCTCCCGGCTCGATATCGCGGTGTGCAATCCAACAAGACACTCCCGTTGACTCTAAGTGCCGGCAGATCGCATCCGCGATCTCTTTGTCTTTGCTGGAATGGCTGATAAAGACCTTAACGGCCATAAGGCTGCCGGGAGCTTTTAACCCGATTCGCTTGTAAATAACGGGTGTAAGTAAAACAGCCGCAAGGGCTAAGATTTTCTTTGACGCTCCCCTTCATGATAGCGAGTTTTATCGACCGGGCCGGAATGGAATCCTGCCCCTAAACAACCATTTCATCTCGACCATGCCAGAAGGCAAAGACAATCATCATAAGGCCGCTGAGCAGCACGAATCGGCGGCGAAGCATTATCAGGACGCAGCTTATCATCACCGGGAAGCGGCCAAACACTATAACACCGGAGACCATGAAAAGGCAGCATACCACGCCCATATGGCACACGGGCACCATCTGCACGCAGATGATCATGCGGCAGAGGCTGCGAAACATGTATTAGGGTTGATGAGACCGCCTCCGTAATCGCATCGAGATATAAAGCGATAAGGGTCTGAGTAATAGGTGCGTCCCTGAACAGGTAACCGTTGACGCCTAACCGTGAGCGCAGATTCGGCCGCTTGGCCAGGGACTTCGATCCGAAGGTACCCCACCTTAGCGCCGTGGTTGCGACTAAATCGCAATCACGGCCGCCACAGTCGCGGCACTGGGGTCGGCGAATGCCTACGGATTTAGGTGTGATGCTGAATGACCGGCTCCTGAACTGCACTTGCGCTGCCTTTTATCATGCGCTGCAAGTGTGGAGCTTCAATGCTGCGGGCAGGACATCCGCGCGGATGTTAACGGCGTCGGACTCCTACGTTAAAGAGCTTTATAAGTTAGCTTGCGGATATGACCCTGAAAAATCGGGGGAGGGTCCAGGTGGGAAAGCTCAACTCGTTTTGAAGTATTTGCTCAAACACGGTGCTCCAGTCGGCCCACGCCGCAGAAACAAGATCCTCGCTTATATTGAAGTGGATCCTCGGCAAGTCGAGGACGTGAAACGAGCGATCAACGAATGCGGACTGGTTTATGTCGGGTTCAATGTCCCCAAATACCTCGGACCGCAGAATCGCCATCTGCCGAAGGTTTGGGATGTTGATCCCTCCAACCGAAGGTTTATCGGCGGACACGCCGTCGTGGCGCCGGGTTACGATGAGCAGATGTTAGATGTAATTTCCTGGGGTCGCTTTTACAAAATGACTTGGAAGTTTTTCGGTAAATACGTGGAGGAAGTTTACGCCATTGCCGATCACGCCTGGATCGCCGCCACCGGAAAAACGCCGGGTGGTTTGACCCTGAAAGAACTCGACACACAGATGCAGGCTTTGCGAGAAGCCGGTTGAACGAGCACAGCGAGATCGTCCTGGCATTTCATTCTCGTCCTCGACTCCACATCAATACCCAAAACAACAATCGGGGACGAGGACGAGTCCGAGAAAAACCCGCGAATACCGCTCAATCTCGCAGCGCTAACTCGGCTAACAACTTCTCATAGCGAGGATCGTGGCGAAGCGGCTCCCAATACGGATCGCGCTTCAAGTGTCCATAAAAAATACCCCACGGCACCTTGGCCACAGAGCTGAGCGTTGCAAAAGCCAGATCCAATTCATTAGTCCAGGCATAAACCACGGCCAGATTAACCTGCATTTGCGGGCCAGTCAGGGCATCCTCGGAAATCGGCAGTAGTTCGGCCGCCCGTTTTGCTTCCGCGATGGCGGCTTCTTCGAGCGCCTAAGTATTAATCATGATTCCGGTGGCGGGCGCTCCTTCAAGATTCTACAAAAATACGGTTCAGGCCGGAAGGCTCTTCCGATGCTCTGTCCCTTCTTCGCCTGATAACCAAGGCTCTTCCGAATCTGCACTAGCGGTATTAACGCCGGTGTTGCTATCACCGGTCAGACCGATAATCCCATACGCAATCGAAGTGAGATGAGCATTGATTCTGCGAAAACAATTTAGAAGGTCGAAAAAGTTGGTATCCAGCTTTTGCCCGGGTACGAGCCCTTCCAAATGGCGCCTCCGAATGGAACGATATTTGTCGCTGATCTCTGCCTTCTCCTGGATGAACCGGTTGGCCATGCGCTCGTCTTGAGTCATCAGCAGAACCGTCGCTTTGTGGATGCGTTCAAGAGTCCGGTTCACAATGTTTTCCAACTCACTGGAATCTTCTGCGCGCAGTTCCTTGGTTAGCCGAGAGTGGTGGACGGCGGCATCCACCAGATCCCGCTTTATCAGGGTGGCGACGATCAACAGTTCCTGTGAATAGTCTAAGAGATTGAACCGCCAGCTGATATCTTCGTCGTTCAGGTTCTCATCCGCGATTTGCTCCAGGTAGTCTTTGAGCTCGGCTTGGATTGCGATGACGCGCCCGAACAGGTCTTCGACTTTAGGTTTCAGGTCTCGACTCTGATTGGTGCATATCGCCCAGACGGTACGCAGCATGAGCCTAAGATGATCCAAGATGCGGGACTCTTCTCTCACCGCCTGGCTCAACGCTAAGGAGGGAGTTTGCAAAAGAAGCGGGTCCAGAAAAATGCCCGGCTCGTCTTGTTCTTCTAAGGACTGAGATGGCACCAAAAAAGAGAGACAGCGAGAAATAGGCGACAACGCCGGTAATGCGAGGAGGCCGATGGCCAGATTAAAAAGCGTGTTTAGATTGGCCGCATTTCGGTCGACCCCTCCCGGTAGCGCGGTCATAAGGTAGGATGCAAACTGGGCACCAGCTATCAATATCAAAAGGGCGGCCGCGCCCTTGAGCAGAATGCTGGCGAGCGCGAGTCGCCGGCCTTCGATGCTCGCCCATCCTGCGATCATCATAGTTAAGCCGATACCGAGATTTGCTCCAAGCACCCATGGTACCATCGCCATACCGGAGACCAAGCCCGCTTTAGCCAAGCCGATTCCTAAACCAATGCAAGCGGTCGAACTTTGAAGAGCAAGGGCTAGTAACGCGGCACTAACAAACACCAACCACGGGTAATGCTCGATGATGGAAAAGAGCACCTTCATGTCCTGACTACTGGCAGCCAATCTCCCGGTGTTGCCGATGATACTCATCGCCAAGAAAATGAAGCCAAGGCCCAATAATATCTGTCCGGTTCCGCGAAAGATTGCGCGTTGCAGAAACAGGAAGCCGATTCCTCCGGCCACAATAAAGATACCGGCAAACTCCTGTAGGTCGAAAGTAATCAGCTGGACAATGACGGTGAGGCCAACGTTTGCCCCGAGAACAACCGCAAGCATGCGGCCAGCGGTCAAGGTGCTTTGATTCAAGATCTGCACCGAAAGCACGGCGATGGCGCTGGATGAAGGTGAAATCAAACCTGCGACCATACCCGAAAGGAACGCCTTGTAGCGGTTTTGAGCCGTCTGTTGCAGCCACTCAACGAGTTGGTTGCCAAACAGACGGTCGAGCCCTTTTCGAAGGTATCGCATCCCGAGAAGGATCAGGATGATGGCGGAGGCTAGATTAATTAAGGCCATGGTTCGTACAGAGAAAATTGGGCTGCCGATATTCAGTGGTTCATTCTATCTGTAGTTTTGGTCTTGCCTGGGATTTTTACTATCGGTTACCCAAAGAAGGAGTCCAACGATTAGACCATTACGAAAGAGTAATGTTATACGACCGGAAACGGTAAGGGCGAGATCCCCGGCAGGGATGAGCTCCCGCTCATCCGAGGTGTTGTCAGGGGTGGAGTCGATGGTAAATGTGGATGAGCAGGCCGCCGTCGCTTCGCTTTGGCGCGCCCTCCATATTGGAACTGGCCCGCTTATAGACCTGGCTGCGACGTAGGCTTGGCATAGTCGGCGACTCATCCCTACCAAGTTACCAACGGGACCTCATCCCCTACCAAGCACGCTTGACAGATCCGCGGTCTGGCCGATGTACGAACGCTAACAGTACCCCCAGAACCTTCTTCAGACCCTCGGCTGAGGCTTAAGGGGTTCAATTAGGAGTTAACAAAAACATGGATGTTCGCATTCCCTCCCTTGCGGCATTGGCGCTATCCCTCGCGTCTCCTGTGTGTCTCAACGCACAGCAATCCACTGGTTATCCAACTCGCTCGACAACTGCGATGCTGTCGGAGAAACGTTACGTTGCGGCCGGCGATCGCGCTTACGTTGTCGGCGTTCAGGATGGAACTTTACCGCCTTCCCCGCGAACGGGAATCGGCTGGCATATTACCGGCACGATGGGGGGTGTATGGTCTCATCCACTCAAGCTTCTGCAGTCTTACTCTCTGTTGCTAGGAGGATCGGCTTTACCGGCAGCACAGCAATTTACCTCCGGGCCCGGTTTTGTTCAGCTCGCTTTCCCTGTTACCGACGGTTTGCAAATAACCAGAACTGAATTCGCTCCGGACGGATTGCCAGTGGTCTTGATAGGGCTGCAGATCCACAACCCGGGCAGTCAGACTGTGACTACGACCGTTGGTATCCAACCGGTCAGCATGATTCTGCCGGCCTATCCGTGGTCCGGTACCACACCCACCTCAGACCAATTGGATCAACAGGACAACGTCCAATTCGACCCGGTGATTTCCGGGCTGACCTTTTCTGAACCCAATAGGCCCTGGTACGCCATGGTCGCAGGTCGCGCCACCAAGCAGGGCCCGCAGGACTCTGTGCAGTTTCAGGGCGCCAGTAACATGGGCAAGATTCCTGAATTTAAACAGGCAACCGGTCAGCTGACGTGGCAACTCAAGATCGCGGCGGGCTCGACCGTGGAGATTTGGTTCGGTGTCTCAGGCACCCATGTGTTTAAAGCAGAAGCTTACGGCGCTCTTTTTGCGGGGTTAGCGAATCCGGATGGACTGTTGAGCCAGAAGATCAATCAGCGAGTTGCGGTGCTGGCTCTTTCTAATGTTACGATTCCGGACCAGACGGCGCAGGATGCGTTCAACTGGGCAAAGTTGAACCTCGCGGATATGAGTCGCACCGTGTTGAACGCCGAGATCCGAGACACCCAGGAAGGAAAGGTTTATCCACCGCCCATCGCCGAGTTTCCGATTTTGACCGGATTCGGGGCTGGATATCCGGACTATCCATGGTTCTTCGGAACCGATGGCTGTTACACAACGTTTGGACTGACAGCGACCGGTCAATGGGAAATGGCTGAGAATCATCTGAACTTGCTCCGGTCGGTTTCACAGGCAGTGAATGGCGGTACCGGCAAAGTTCTACATGAGACCGTCACAGACGGTTCGATTTATTATGGGACAAACTTGCAGGCTGGTGACACTAATGAAACGGCTGAGTTCGCAACCGCGGTGGCTACGATTTGGCGTTGGTCAGGAGATAACAGCTTCCGAGACGAAAACTACGACTTCATAATGGCGGGTCTCAAGTATTTAGAAACCACCCTCGACACTTATCCCGATGGTTGGCCGGAAGGAGCAGGCATGGTCGAAGCCAACGGGATGGGGGCTAAAAAGTTGGATGTTGCTGTCTACACCATTCGAGCTTTAAACGATCTGACCGAGATGGCCGTTAGCAAGGGTGATACTGCTACCGCCAAATGGGCCAGCGGTTTGGCTAAGAAATTGGCGGCAAAATTCGACTCCGACTGGTGGGATTCCAGCCTAGGACTCTATGCTGATTCCCTGGCACTGAATCACGCGGTTCCCACAGACCCCACCGCGACCGTGGTTAAAGGAAAAGCGCCCGTCACTCAGCTGGAACAGTACTATTGGACCAACGCGACCCCGATGGAGACCGGCTTTGCTCCAGCTGCCCATGCCGCCACTGCATTCCCGCAACTTGAAAACACCCAACTGCCGGGTCCGGTTTTCACTGGAGCGAATGGCTTTTATCAGCAGGCTGAAACCTCGACCATGCACGGCTCCCAGCAGGCTTCTGCTGTGAACACCGGGGTTATGGCCGTGGCGGAAGCCAACTACGGGCGGATGGACGAATCACTAAAGTATCTTGAATTCGTGGCCTCCGAATTGGATACGGAACAGCCCGGGGCGTTACCCGAGTTGTTCGATAGCCCTGACTATCAATATTTCCAGGCATTCACGGGACGAGCCATGGTCATGCAGGCATGGTCTTCATACGGAGTGGAGTGGCCCATCATCTACCATTACCTCGGGATCCGGCCAGACGTACCCAATGGCCAGTTGGTCGTTATTCCCGAGCTTCCGTCCAGTTGGCCAACGCTTGCGGTCAGTAATCTCCGGGTTGGTAATGGCACGATTGCGGTGAGCGCCAAGCAAACTGGAGGCCAGTACACGACCACACTTAGTGCTCCGACCGGTTATCAGGTTCAGCTCGGCTACGTAATACCGGCTGGGACCAAACCAACTTCGGTCACCCTCGGCGGAACGGCAGTGAAATACCAAACGATCGCTACGTTGCGGGGTAACGAAGTAGTTGTGGAAACCCGTTCGGGGCCGAACCTCTCTTTGGTAGTTAACACGCAGTAAGTGCTTCCGTGGAGGGGAGCCGCTTTGCAGTTTGGCAGCTCTATGAGTTGTTAATCAAGCGGCTCCCGCGAATAGCCCATGACGCGACCGTTAGCTGCGGAAATCTCCGAGAAAAAGCCCGAGATTCACACGCTGACCCGCGGCTCGGCGAGCGTCTTGGCCTAATCTTGCCAGCAGTTATTTAAGCATCGAGTTCTCCGTCCTGTTCTCGAGTCGTTCGGGAGCCTCGCCCTACCGTAATCAACGATAGGAATCGCTTGGCGTCGCCTGTGAATTCATGGGTGAGCCCATGAATCCTGTATTCCAACCAGAATCTTCTGCGCAACCCGTCAGAAAAGTAAGTGCGCCGAGACCCGAAACGGTTGCAATCAACAAGAGATAGCCCTTCATAGGGCCAACCATTCACCCCTGTTTCGTGGAGTCAAACGGTGCTCGTTTGACGGTTCGGATTCGTTTCAGACGGCCGTAGTCCGTTAGGGATGAGCAAGAACGTGCTCCGTAGGAGCAAAATCTTTATAGCTCTTCGTAAACATTGACATGACAAAGGCTTCCTGATTGCCGAGTTTGAACACAAACGCGGAGAACAATCTATGCCAGACGAGAAGACGGTTAGCATACCTAACGGACTACGCGGAATGGATTTATTGGATACGCCGCTTTGGAATAAGGGAACGGCGTTCAGCGATCGGGAACGAGATGCTTTTGGCCTCTACGGGCTACTACCTCCCTACGTTGAGACCTTGGCTGAGCAGGTGGGGCGCGCCTACGAGGCGTACGCAGCGCTGGAGAATGATTTGGAGCGCCATATCTATCTCCGGCAACTGCAGGATACTAACGAAACCCTGTTCTATCGTCTGATGCTTGATCATACGGTCGAGATGATGCCGATCGTGTATACGCCAACCGTTGGTTTAGCCTGCCAGCAGTTCAGCCACATTTATCGGCGTCCCCGTGGTTTGGCCATTTCTTATCCGTTAAAGGATTCGATCGAGCAGATATTGCGGAACCGGCCTAACCCCGAGGTCGATGTGATCGTGGTCACCGATGGAGAACGGATCCTGGGCCTCGGAGACCAGGGCTTTGGCGGCCTAGGTATTCCAATTGGGAAACTGTCGCTCTATTCGCTGATCGGCGGAATCCATCCTTCACGAACGTTACCGATCATCCTCGATGTCGGTACTAACAATCAGCAACGGTTGGACGACCCGGAATATCTCGGTTGGCGGCACGAAAGAATAAGCGGCTCGGAATATCACGACTTTATCGATCGCTTTGTAGACGCGGTTAAGGTGGAGTTACCCAGAACCTGTCTGCAGTGGGAGGATTTCGCGACGCCTAACGCTCGACCACTCTTGCTGCGTTATCAGAATGAGTTGCTCACCTTTAATGATGATGTTCAAGGTACGGCAGCGGTGACCTTAGGGGCAATCATTGGAGCGTCTAAAGTCGCGAAGAAAAAGATCTCGGATCACCAAATCGTTTTTGTCGGCGCAGGCTCAGCGGCCATCGGCGTCGCTGATTACTTACGGTTTGCCATGTTATCTGAAGGTTTATCCGAGAAAGAAGCGGTGAGCCGATTTTGGATCGTGGATAAAGACGGGTTG
>JAFAHI010000108.1 GCA_019237325.1 Verrucomicrobiota bacterium
GGGTCGGAAATACTACTCAACCGGCGCCCTGTATGCGCATTACATACCGATAGTCGCCCGAGACGAAACCGACGACTTACTGCTGGCGATTGTCCTCCCTGACACCCCCGGGGTTCAGGTGATAGACGATTGGGAGTCATTTGGTCAACGGACAACCGGCAGCGGAAGCACGGTTCTAAACAATGTACGTGTACAACCGGAATGGGTCCTGCCTTATGAGCAGTCGTTCCGCGTACCCACCGCGGTCGGTCCGGTTGGACAAATCGTTCATGCCGCCGTTGATCTGGGCATCGCCCGCGCAGCTATCACGGACCTACGCGATTTCTTACGTTCAGCTGGGCATGCAGAAGCCCTGACCGCGGATCCGCTCGCCGTCTCAAGTTATGGCGACCTGGTCGTTCAATTACACGCGGCGGAAGCTCTGCTGCAAAGAGCGGGGCACATTGTCGACTTCCTACTAGCCGACACCTGCGAATCTACATTAGCTCTCGCGTCTGTCGCCGTTGCTGAAGCCAAGGCTGCGACAACTCAAATCGCGTTACTTTCGACTAACCAACTATTTGAGTTAGGCGGTTTTGAGACCACGGCCGAAGCGCTGAATTTAAACCGCCATTGGCGTAACGCTCGAGCCCACACCCTGCACGATCCCGTACGGTGGAAGTTTATGGCGATCGGTAACTACTACCTAAACGACGTCTATCCACCGCGACATGGCGCACTCTAAGCGAAACGGAAAAGCATAGGAGGGATTAAATAATGTCTCGCAAGATTCATTTTAACGCATTCGATATGAATTGCGTCGGTCATCAATCGCCCGGGCTCTGGACGCATCCGCGCGATCGTTCTCGCGACTACAAGGACCTCGATTATTGGACCAGCTTAGCTCAACTCCTGGAGCGGGGTAAGTTCGACGGCATTTTTTTAGCCGACGTACTCGGCATTTATGATGTCTATCAGGGCTCCGGCGAACATGCTTTTCGTCAGGCGGCTCAAATTCCTGTCAACGACCCTTTACCGCTGGTGCCGGTGATGGCCCAGGTCACTCAGAATCTCGGTTTCGGAATAACTTGTTCACTAACCTATGAACATCCTTATCCATTTGCCCGCCGCCTATCGACCCTGGATCACCTAACCAAAGGCCGGATCGGTTGGAATATCGTTTCCTCTTATCTGGATAGTGCGGCTCGGAACTTCGGTCTCCATCAGCAAACGAAGCATGACGATCGCTATGAAGTCGCCGACGAGTACATGGAAGTCTGTTACAAGCTTTGGGAGGGAAGTTGGGAAGACGGCGCAGTGATTGTCGACAAAAACCGCAAACTGTTTACTGACCCGGAGAAAGTTCATGAGATCCTGCATTACGGCAAGCACTTCACGGTGCCCGGGTTTCATCTTTGCGAGCCCTCTCCGCAACGGACACCAGTTCTGTACCAAGCGGGCGCCTCTCGCCGGGGAAAGGATTTCGCTGCGCGCCATGCTGAATGTGTATTTGTGGCGGCGCCGACCAAAACGGTGCTGAAGAATTACGTCACCGATATTCGGGCCCGGGCCGCCGGCTTTGGTAGAGATCCGAGAAGTCTTCTCTTTTTTAACCTACTAACGATTATAGTGGCGCCCACCGAGCGGGAAGCACGGGCTAAACACGAGGAGTATCAACAATATATCAGCTACGACGGCGCGTTAACCTTGGCGTCCGGCTGGACAGGCATCGATTTCGGCCAGTACTCCCCTGACGAACGCCTGAAGTATATCGAAAACGACGCGGTCCAATCCGCTACTGAATCTCTCACGATATCCGACCCAAACAAGATTTGGACCGTTCGAGAACTGGCAAATTGGGTAGGAATCGGCGGCCTCGGCCCATTACTAGTTGGATCGGTAGAACAGGTCGCCGACGCGCTTCAGGAATGGGTCGAAGAGACTGACGTCGACGGCTTCAACCTGGCTTACGCCGTCACTCAGGAGACCTTCGCCGATATTGTTAATTTGTTAGTGCCGGAACTTCAGCGAAGAGGAGTTTACCAGACTGAGTATCCCGAAGGAACGCTGCGCCAAAAGCTATTCGGAGGAGGTGCACGTTTGCCCCAAGAACATCCGGCTGCTTCCTACCGCATCCACCAGGAACCGCCGGTGTTAGCCTGATTCGATTCCACCGCCAATCTCTCAACCCCTAGACGCCATGATCATTCACAGACCAATCGCACCTGTTATCCTAATCCGGCCTGCCCTACAAATGGGATTGGCTCTCGCCGTTGTCGTCAGCCTGGGAACAACGCTCATTGCAGCCGAAGAAACCTCGGCCGCGCCGTCTCCATCGGCAACCGCCGCAGGAAACACGGATACGAGCGGCCTCTCTTTACAAGGTAAAAAGGTCGGCATCACCGTGATCGGGACTGATCATTATTGGGATCTGCGCGCTTATCAGGGGCAGATTGACGAAGTAAAACGTCTTGGGGGAACACCAATTGCCCTGGACGCCGGCCGAAATGATAGCCGCCAGGTCACTCAAATTCAGACCCTGATCACACAAAAACCTGATGTCATTATCGAGCAACTCGGAACACTGACCGTTTTAGAACCGTGGCTGCAAAAGATTCGGGCTGCCGGAATCCCTCTCTTCACCGTCGATACCGCGTCCCCTTCATCGATTAACGATACTACCTCGGATAATTTTTATATCGGCGAACAGCTCGCGGTACAACTCGCTAACGATATCCACGGCGAGGGCAACATTCTTGTGTTCAACGGATTTTATGGAGTGCCGGTGTGCGCGATCCGATACGATGAACTCAAGGAAGTGCTCAAGTTCTATCCGAAGATCAAGATTGTAGAGCCGGAATTGCGAGACGTTATTCCAAATACGGTACAGAATGCTTACGCCCAAATAACCGAACTGCTTAATAAATACCCGAAAGGCTCCATCGCCGCGATTTGGTCCGCTTGGGATGTCCCGCAAGTCGGCGCAACGGAAGCAGTCGATACAACCCATCGGAGCGAAATCAAAACTTATGGAGTTGACGGCAGTCCCGACGTCGTCTCGTTAATAAAAGATCCTAACTCAGCGGCGGCTGCCGTTGTCGCACAACAGCCGTATTTGATCGGAAAAACCGCAGTTGATAATGCGGCGCGTTATTTAGCCGGTGATCATAATCTGCCGCCATATACTTTTGTGCCGGCGGTTTTAGTTACCAAACAAAACGCAGCCGAAGCGCAGACGTTTCTCGGTCAACGGCCATAGCCGTTATTAATCAAATCAATTTTGCCCTTGGATACTGCAACCACAGTTTCAGGCTTAGCGGTTAGCGGACTGGTCAAAGAGTTCGACGGTATCCGCGCATTAAATGGCGTGAACCTGGAGGTCGCTCCCGGCACCGTACACGGTTTGGTGGGTCAGAACGGCGCCGGAAAATCGACGTTAATCAAAATCCTGGCGGGCATTTACCAACCCGATGCCGGCACGATTAGAATGAACGGTGCGATTCACTCTCGCTTGAATCCACCTCTGGCCGAGAAATTAGGCATCCAATTTATACATCAAGAGCGTTTGCTGGTGCCGACACTCACGGTGGCAGAGTCACTTTACTTAGGGGCGGAGCCTCGTGTCGGATCTTGGATCAACCGGCGCTCGATGAACGAGCAGGCGGTCACCGCCTTGCAAGATTATTTCGGATTGGCCATATCGCCGAACAAATTGATCGGAGAATTAAGTGCCGCTCAACAGCAGACGATTCAGATTACGCGCGCTCTGTTGCGAAAAACATCGATCCTGGTCCTAGACGAACCGACGGCGACGTTGGTGAAACGAGAGGTCGACCTGCTTTTCCAGACTCTACAAAGACTGCGAGACGACGGGCTAACGGTTATCTATATTTCGCATTATCTGAACGAGATCGAGACGTTGTGCGACCGAGTTACGGTCCTTCGCAACGGCGTCGACGTCGCTACGGTTGAGCCTAGGCAGACCCCTATGTCTGCGATCGTTTCCCTGATGATCGATCGAAACATTGAGGACCTTTTCCAAAAACGTTCTGTGACCCTAGGTGAACCGGTTCTTGAGGTTAGGGAGTTGGCGCACCGAAACGCTTTTGCCGACGTCTCTTTCACCATCCGCCAAGGCGAGATTTTGGGTATCACCGGCTTGATTGGCTCCGGAGCCAAAGAAATGGTGCATTCACTATTTGGACTCGAACGCATCTCTAAGGGCCAGGTACTAATAGACCGCCGGGAGGTTCGTCTGTCGGCGCCTAGCCAAGCGGTCCGGAGCCGAATTGCTTATGTACCTGAACATCGACGCGAACACGGGGTGGCGTTGAGTTTTAGCGTTCGCGAAAACATGACACTAGCCAGTCTCCGGGAGCATAGCAAGGCAGGCATCCTGATCGAGAGAAGCGAACGACGTAAGGTGGCTGAATTGATTGCTAAGTTGTCGCTATTGGCACCTAGCCAAGATGCTCCCGTGCGCCAACTTAGCGGTGGAAACCAGCAGAAGGTTGTTCTCGGTAAATGGCTGAGCCGGGAATCCGCTCTATACATTCTTGATGAACCGACCGTCGGTGTTGACATCGGAGCGAAGACCGAGATCTATCGCCTGATCGGTGAGTTAGCCGGCCAGGGTGCTGCTATCCTCGTTCTTTCCAGCGATCTATTGGAGTTGTTAGGTCTAGCCGATCGCATTCTGGTATTTTTCCGCGGCAAAGTCGTTCGTGAGCTTGATGCCTCCACCGCAGATCACGACGCGCTTTTGTCCGCGGTCACAGGAGTTAACGATCAGAAACCTGATAGGGCTCAAAAATCCACAGATTACGCAGATTACACAGATTTAGTAGGCCAGAGCCGAAGAGTCGGATAGTGAGCGACGTAGGTAAAGTTCCCGACCAAGTGCGACCTGATCCTCTTCTAATCTGCAGTAATCCGCCTTCGCTACGCTATGGCGCGACTAGTTCTGAGGAATCTGCGGATCTTAAATTTGTTTGTGGGGAAAACCGTATGTCAACTTCGATACTAACGGAACATCCGGTCCAGGAAAGCAGGCGAACGATCTGGAACTCACAGCTGCTCGTTCGATTAAGCTCGTTGCTCGCTTTTGTCGGGGTCATGATTTACTTCAGTTTGGCCGCTCCGTTATTTCTTAGTTACTCAAATGTATTGAACGTCGTGCAACAATCGGCGGTTCTAGGGGTGTTGGCGTTCGGAATGACTACGGTTTTCATTTCTGGCGGCGCCCACGTCATTTCGGGTGGGATTGATCTATCGGCCGCCAGCAATATGGGCCTAAGTGCGGCGATCTATGCCAGCATCATCCAAGCCGGTGGCACCGATTGGATCGCATTGCCGGTGACGTTATTGACCGGTCTGATTATCGGCGCAGTCAACGCTGGAGCCATTGTCGGGCTAAAAATCTTTCCGCTGTTAGCGACGTTGGCGACAATGAATATCTGTGCCGGTTTTGAATTAGTCCTCACCCAAAATACGGTGGTTCCCGCGGCGAGCCCGTTACTAACCGCGGTAGCAGCGACCGGTTCATTCGCTGTGCCGAATATCGTCTATATCTTCTTTTGCTTAGCTTTTTTTTTGATAATCCTGATCGAGGCTACACCGTTCGGCCTCCGATTATATGCGGTTGGAGGGTTTCGGGAAGCAGCGATAGCCGCGGGTATCCGAGTGAATCGCGACGTGAGCGCCAGCTACTTGATCAGCGGCGTGTGTGGCTCAGTTGCAGCGATCCTCTCACTGTCACTGCTGAACGGAAGCTCGCCAGGCGCCGGTGAGATACTCTTATCTGTGGTATTGGTCGCGTTACTAGGCGTCATCGTCTCCCGGCGAAGTGTACCCACGATTTCAGGAACGCTCATTAGCTCCTTGTTCATTGGATTCCTGGTGAACGGATTTCAACTGACCAACGTGTCGAGCTACTGGGTAAACGGTGTCCAAGGCGGATTGATCCTTCTAGTGGTTGCCGGTAGCTCATTTTCTCGAAGAGCAGCTTACTAAAACCGATCTTAGTCTATGGCTTCTGCAATTACATCCGCACATGACCCCGCTCGACGCCGCGTCACTCGATGGATTCTGCGGAATAGCTTGCTGGCTGGCTTTGTCCTGGTGTTCGCGGCGTTAGGTGTCGCCGCTCCCGGCTTTCTGACCTGGAACAATCTGGTCAGCGTGATTTTGAACGAGTTTACATTGGCCGCCATTATCTCGCTGGGAATGACCTTGGTGATTTCGGCTGGAGGGATCGATTTGTCCGTCGGAAGCGCCGCGGACATTGCTAGTCTCGCGTTCATCGGTCTGGTGAGTGTACACCAACCATTCAGGCTTGCAGTGATTGCTGGGCTATCCGGCGCGCTGTCGGTCGGAGCAGTGAACGCATCACTGATCGCCGGCATACGGATTTCTCCCCTCTTGGCAACTCTCAGCACTCTTTTTATCTCAACCAGCGTTCAACAGCTTGCTTCCAACGGCGGTCAACCCATCTATCTCATCTCAGGCACGCTTCCGGAGGCGTTTTATTTTCTCGGACGCGGCCAATTGTTCGGTGTTCCTATGCAGATCTACATCGTGACGGTCCTGGCCATCATTTTTTCTATTATTCTGCACAAGAGTAATTTCGGTCGTTACGTTTTCGCTTTAGGCGCCCAACCGGGTGTGGCTTGGTACTCGGGCATCCGAGTTTCGTCAACTTCCGCACTGGTCTACATCTTATCCGCTCTCGTTTGCGGCGTCGCAGGAATTCTGCTTTCGGTCACCGTTAAAGCTTATGTTCCCCAATCTGGGAACGCCTATTTGCTTTGGACGATTGGTGCAGTTTTTATTGGAACAACGCTGCATTCGGAAGGCAGGCCGTCGGTAGCCGGCACTCTTTTGGGTGTCTTGTTGCTCAGTATCGTCCGGAATGGTCTTCTATTGATCGGTTGGAATTTCTATTGGCAACAGGTGGCAACCGGTCTGCTGATTTTTGCGATTCTAGCTTTCAGCGGTAGCCGCTCCCGAGAAGCGAGTTAGAAGGGCGGCAGGACACTCGGGGGATATTTACCCTTGGAGACGTTCCCGGGAGCCGCCTGCTACACCACCAGGGGTAATGCCCTGATTTTTCGGCAAACATGCCGGCGGTTCGGCAACGGTCAAAAGCGGCTCCCCTCCAGGCGCTGGGTCGGCACCACGCCGCCCATCGTTTATGAAAGGCATGGGCTACTTTGCCGCGGCTTCCGCCACGAAAGATCCGGCAGCCAATAGATGCCGACGAAGTGCGTCTTTCGCTGCTCGTAAGTTTCGCTTTTTACAATGGTCAAAGATTTCCCGGTGTGCCGCCTGGCATTGTTTGAGATGGGCTGGCGTACTCATCTGAAGATAGTAACCGCGGTTGGTGAGAGTCCTCAGGGAATTGATTAACTCGAACAACCTTCCCTTATTAGCCGGCGCGTAAAGCGCGGCGTGAAACTCGCGGTCAAACTCGCCCAACTGTGCCGGTTCTGTCTCTAGCTCAAACTCACGCAGCCAGCGTTCTGCTCTGGCCAAGCTCTGAGCATTATGATGGTGAAAGGCTAACCGGAGAGCTTCGAGCTCAAGCAGGACGCGAATTTCGTAGGTCTCAAGGATTTCGTCCGGGGTAGGATTCGCCACGAACGAACCTTTACTGGGCACGATGTGGAGCAACCCTTCGGCTTGTAACAGATTCATCGCATCTCGGACCGGGATCCGGCTAACGCCGAACCGAGCAGCGATTTCTTCCTGAGGGACGGCCTGGCCAGGGGCGAATTCGCCGTTAAGAATCGCGAGACGAAGCGCATCAGCGACCTGATCAGCAGCGCTGGAGATAGACTGGTTTGACAGAGGCATAACTATCCTGTATACCGGTATACAGCACTTTAACCAAGGGATGGTCCAAGATCAATCTCAATCTATCGCTCCGTTACTCCGCCCCCCTTTTGTTTGAGCCCTGCCCGATCCCGAAAGCGACCTTTTACCTCTCACCCATTCGACGCGCTTAATGCTTGCTCAGGGCAGGCCTTTCACTCTTCACCTCTCACCTTCCTACTTATGTCTGCTTCTCCTTGCTGGCATCTGGCCCAACTCAATATCGGTCGTGTCCGTGCTCCTATGGACGATCCTCTCATGGCCGGCTTCGTAGCCGAGCTTGAATCCGTTAATGCACTCGCCGATTCCGCCGCCGGTTTTGTTTGGCGCCTGCAAACCGAAGCCGGTGACGCTACCGCCATTCGTCCTTACGATGACGATAGGATCCTCATCAATATGTCGGTGTGGAAAACCATCGAAGCGCTCAAAGCCTTTGTTTATCGGACGCACCACGTCGATGTCATGCGCCAGCGAGAGAAATGGTTCGAACGGATCGACACTTATTTCATCGCGCTCTGGTGGGTACCGGCCGGGACTATTCCGACCGTTTTAGAGGCGAAGCTCCGGCTGGATCATCTACGCCAGCACGGCGAGTCGCCCTACGCTTTCTCTTTCAAGAAAGTGTTCTCGCCACCAGCGGAATTGTCAGAGCCCACCACCATTTCAAGCAAGGCCGCCGATTCTGCATAAACCGCTGGCGTCCTTGGTGTTTCGCTCTAGAGATAAGAACTATGCCATTGCCAACTGATGAGAAGCTGCTCGCCCTAAGCCAAGACCTGCTCAAGCAATTCGATACCCTCTTTGGGCTGCACCCAGGTTTTCGCGCAGCGCACGCTCGAGGCACGATGCTTTCCGGTACCTTCACTCCGGATCCGGAGGCGGCATCACTAACCAGAGCCCCGCATGTCACCCGCGCTTCTACCCCGGTAACAGCTCGGTTTTCCAATTCTACTGGCATCCCGCTCTTGCCGGACAACGATCCCAACGCCAACCCGCGCGGTCTGGCCATCCGCTTTCATCTCGCGGAACATGTACATACCGACATCGTCAGCCATTCAACGGACGGGTTTCCGACGAGGACCGGGGACGAGTTCCTCGAGTTTCTTCGGGCAGTTGCGGCCAGTGGAGACGATGTGCCATCGCCGAAACCGATTGAAAAATTCCTCGGATCACATCCAGCAGCGCTTGCCTTTGTCCAGGCCCCAAAACCAAGTCCCGCAAGCTTCGCTAAGGAGACCTATTTCGGCGTTACGGCAATGCGTTTCCTTAACAAAGACGGGGCGAGCCATTACGGCCGTTACCGGATTGTACCAGACGCCGGCGTCGAACATTTAGATCCTGACGTTACTAAGAACAAAGGGCCAGACTTCCTGTTCGATGAGTTAAGCGAGCGGATCGCAGCCGGGCCGATCAGCTTCCAAGTCTTGGCGCAACTAGCCAACGAAGGTGACGAGGTTAACGATGCTACCGTGCACTGGCCCGAAGATCGCACTTTAGCCAGGCTAGGCCAAATCGTTCTCACTGCCCCTGTCGAAAATGACGCCGCGGAGCAGAAAAAAATCATCTTCGACCCGATTCCGCGACTAGACGGAATTGAGCCATCCGATGACCCATTGTTAGAGTTGCGCGCCGCGATCTATTTGTTGAGCGGACGTCGGCGACGCCAGGCTTAGGATTGGCAGCCGCGGGCTAAGGCGGCACATCGTCCTCGTCCTCGTCCTCGAAATTCGCGTTAGGAGCCGAAACGTCACGCGTCCCCTACATCGTCTCGAAGAATCGACCCTTTCATCCGTCAGTTGCTGGAGGGAAGAAAGGGCCTTCTCGAGGACGAGGACGATTATGGGGCTATTCTCGACGAGCCTCGAAATAGGTATTACAGACGTCTACGATGATTGTATTGGGCCCCTCCACCAGGACACTTTCACCAGGATCCGCCGCACTGCCACTCTGCGATAGCTCCGCGCTTTTCACGTCCGGATGATTAATCGTGATCTGTTCAACTGCAGATGCGGCGATACCGAGTCGATTAAAATCTACGTGCGAACCGCTACCAGAATTGTCCTGAGCAAACTCTTGCGCGCCGATCATGTTCGTGGAGCTTCCCGAGCTCTGGACGTTGGTCGTTTTCCAGCGAAAACTGTCGGCGCGATATTCTATCTCGGTCCCCACCAACGCCTCTGCTTGTTTACTGTCCAGGCACCCGATTGTATCGGTCGGCATTGGCGGCTACATGTCTGTCCACGGTCCCGAGGAAGTCGCCCTCGCAAGCGAGGCAGCGCTCCAAGGATTCAAGTTAACTGGGCAAAGCAAAACAGACGATTTCATTCGCTACTCGATGATTCGACCAGAAGTTCGAGCCATCAAACGCCAACGAACGGCATTGAAACGGCACTTTAGCCAGATCTTCTACCTGGCGTGCACCAGGCGTTCCCAAATTCAAATGAGCGATGCGCCAGTCTTCGTTCCCCTGCTCCGTCCCCCGCAGAACGTAAATGGCGCCATCGAAAAAGGTATGTCCGCAAATCTCGGCTCCAATATCATAGTTCTCGAGGATATTTCCGGTTCGATCGAGTTTCAGGATCCTGTGCTTATACCATTGGCTCAGGTAGACGTGGCTGCCGTCATAACTCAGATAGGACCCGGTAAAGTCCGGACACGCAACTCGATCGGTTTCGGAGAATCCGCCGTCGGAAGAATAGCGCCAAAGATAACGGTCATCCGCCGTCCCTTCTCCGAGGTTGAAACAGAGATCCTCGCCGGTTGAGACGCCCGCCCAAGGGATCCCAGGTGCTTCGGCTTCTTCGAATACATTCCAACTGTCCGGTTCGATTCCATAGATGCGTCGCGAATCACGCGAACCCATCCATAAAGCATTCTTGTGCCAAGCTAATGCTTGAGGGGTTACATCAGGGGAAGCGACACGCCGTCGCTCAATAACTGAGGGTAGCGGTTCAGTGCTCATGGTTGATCCACTAGATGAGGTCAGCTCCGCACGAATCGCGTATGAGGGGTTTGCTGTCTAACAGAATGTCTCGAGCTGGCATCTCCGGCTTGGCGATTCGTTCCAGCACTGCGTGATTGTTCGTAGGTTAGCTGCAGTCCTAGGTTGTAACGCGGCGCGCGTGGAATTCGGCCTGGGTCATCCAGGTCTTGCCTTTGTCAATCGAATGTTCGCCGTACCATCGAAAGGAGTCGGGTGTAATGTTGGTAAAGCTCCAGCGACTGAGTTCGCCGGCATCATTCGTTCCTTCCTGCACGATGTCGCTTCCTTTTTTACGTCCGATTTGACGCGTATAGTATTGCTTTAGCGGATCGCTCCACAAAATGTGCCACGCGTCGATCGCCGGATCGTATATTCGCAGCGTTGTTCCATAAAAAAAATCCGACAGGATCCAAACATCCTGAATGGCGCGACCCTCCAGCACCTCCAGCACCCAGCCAAAATGGATTTCCCCTTCACCCCGGTGATCGGTTCCATCGGCTAGAGGGATAACTGCATCCATTTCCCAGTTCCCGATTAGCCAGCCATAAAGACTCATCTTGTCCGCGCGGTCTGTCGCCGGATGGTCTGTATGAAGCGCATCAATTAGATTTTTATTCATAGTTTCTTTCCCTTCGGCGCCGGCTGGAATTGCCGCGACGAACCCGGCGGCCGTCATTACAAATTCTCTTCGTCTCATTGTTCGGTACTCTCACTCTTGAGTTCAATGACGAGACAAGACGTGCTTCTCCAAGCCTTGTCGGTCTTATGCCTAAGACTATCTGTCGCGGCTGGACCTACGCGCTATCAGGTTCCTGCCTATTTCGCGGATGGATTTTAGAGAGGCTTTCCGACGAAAGTTGGAGGGCGTTTCGCCAAATTCGCGGCGGAAAACATCGGTAAAATGGCTGTGACTGGAAAAACCAAGATGGAGAGCAAGTATGCTCAAATCGACGTCGGATTCCGCGAGCTGTTCAAGCGATGCCCGAAGACGAAGTAGAGTCAGATACCGATGAACAGGAAGCCCGGTCTGCCGGCGAAACATGCGGGCGAAATTGAACGGAGATGCTCCGACTTCACGGGCAATTTCATCAAGCGTGATGCGCTCGGAGGTGCGAGCGGCAAGAAACTCTTTAGCAACTTCGGTTTTTTCGGCATGATCAGTGTCAGTCGTGATCCGGTGCGTCGTTCGCGGCGAACCCTGTCTGTTAAAGGCCGATTCCAGCACATCTGCGATGAGTTGAAGCGTGGACACATCGACCCAAAATTGGTCTATCGGGTCTCCGTTCGAACCTTCGAGCCGTTGGAGGAGTAGGCGGTGACGCCAAAATATTTTTGGGTGACACGGCCCTGTAACAAAGTGGAAAGGCCGATCAGGATGCTCATCGATCGACGGATCGAGCCCGCGAACAATGTCGTTTAAGTTCCACGGGCTCAGCGTAAAGATCGTTCCGCAGTCACCACAATCGACAGGATGGCTAACGCGATAGACAGAGTCCTTTGCGAAAAAGACGGCCTGATTTACATCAGCAGTAATTTTCTTTCGTCCGAAATGTTTTGAGAACACGCCGCGGCGCATCAGGACGATCATGTTCGCGGCCGCCGATTCTTCCTCACCCGGTCCAGACCTATGGGCGTAGCAGCAATAGTTTGAAACCGTTGCGATCGGACTAGAATAAAGCGTCCGGAATTCAAGGAAGTCACGTGCGGCTGGCATAGACTTTCTTCCTGATTATTAGCACGATGCAAAACCCTTTGCTCCAGCGCTATCAGATTCTTGCTTATTTCGCGGACGGATTTTCGAGAGGGTGGGTGGCCGGGAGAGCCGCTGTAACCCCTTTGGCGGGAATGTCCGCGTCGTTCAGCAGACGGTTCCGGTGGCTATCGCTCTTCTTTTGACCGGCTACCGAGCCGAGACAAGATGGGTTTTTTATCGTCTGGAGAACCTGCCGGTATCGGCCGGCGGCCCTGATTGCTTATCCCCTAATATTTTTGGGCTTATTTTTGTACTAAGCCGTTTATAATGAACGAGTAACATCAGAGTTTGCTTTAATCTCTACTGCTTCAATCGAATTATTGCTTGAATCGTTTCAAATCTGTTGTAAAGCATCTGTGTCGCCAATAAAGGGGCGAGCGGTTCTTTAAACAATTTAGCGAAGTCAGACCTAGGGATTGATTCCTTTCGGTCAGAATTTCTGGGCATTCCGGAAAGCGTCCCGTTGTAGGGGCGGCCAATCCAGGATGCTGAGAGAAACTAAGAAAGGAAAAATATGGAAGGACTAGTATTCGCCTTATTTGTTCTAAAGAAGAACTATCAACGGCCCGCCGGCACCATTGCTGAGCCTGAGTTTAAGCCGTTCAATCTTGCGGCTCTTAGACTGCCGAAAGAGAACGATACAACCCGCGGCGCGAAGCAAACCCGGCAACCTGCTTTGGCCGTTTCAGCGGCTTGACCGCCTCTGTTCTGTTCTTAAGTAACAGCGATCGTCGGGGTTGCACTCACGGTTAGTCTCCGGCCCGTTCGGGCTGGCTCGTCTAATCCCAGTGCAATTCCGATTGCATCGGTGTTTCAAGGGTCGATTTTTAGATCCGCAGATTACTCAGATTACGCAGATTTGCTGAAGGGAATGGGTACAGGGAGTTGTTGGGCTTTGAGGGAAGGGATCAGGGATGACTTATCGGGCAGAAAATCTGCGTCACCTGTGTGAACTGCTGGAGTCTTAATCTCGTCTTCTGGGGCTACGCCCTAGAGGCTATTATGCGTCGTCGCTTCGCGGCTAGTTCTCGCCCGATTGCAATGGCCTTTCGTCATGCGCTCGACTGAGACGATCCTTTTACCAGCACCATCTTGGCGAGTGGGATTAGCATCGGTTCGGGAGCGACCTTTAGACGCCCAATCATTCGTGCTTCCATCCGGTCAATGAACTCGGCTGCGCGACCCTCGTGATCATCCAGGCTAGCGGCAAGGGTCGGGCATACTGAAGCGCGAGAAAAGGCAGCCCACCGAGCGGCATACTTCCTGGCGTCACCGTGGCTCCGGAATTCTGTCCAGATGCGATCTTCACCATAAAAGACGTCAATTTCCTCCAGGGTGAGACCGGCAAAACTCCCGCTTCCAACAAATGGCGCCATGAAATCCTGCCGGCTTCGGCCAACGGTTGGAATCACCATGCGGCGCGCTTCCTCCTTACTAATAAAGACCTCATCTACCAGATCGAGCACGGCTCCGTAGATAGCGGCGACAGCCGGCCTATATCCGAAGTCGCCATGATGATCGAGCGCCATACTCAGCACAACTAGCCGGCCCCCAGGGCTTAGTTCGGCTGCACGATGAACCAGAAAACACCGCCAATCGTCCGCCGCCTGTTGACAAAAAGCGGCTCGGGCAGCGGCATCCTGACTATAAGCTATCTGCACTTGGTCAGGGATGACGCCGGGGATCCGGCTTAGCCATTGTACGGCCCAAGAACTCCAACCTAGGGTCACGCTGGAAGAAGGCAGAATTTGTTCGTAAAACGATCTTCCAACCGCACACGGGAATACGGTGGGATCGGCGCGTGAATAGCTGTCAGGATCCGAGGCCAGGATCTGAAAAAGGGCAGTGAAGTCGTTGCCCGGCAAATCGGTATGCACGACCGAAACCGCGCGATCAGGGCCGAGCCTATCCCGCAAAACCCTGATTGCAGCTGCCATTGGACCGAGTGAGTTACGCCCTTCCGAAGAGCCGTAATCCGCTATCACTACCGTTTCCGGCGGAAGCGGCAATTCAACCTCTCTGGCAGCTTTTTCAAGCAACGGTACGGCCGGCGATGAACCAGTAGCCTGTACTCGCGAGCTCCGATTGTAAGCTCCGTGTCCCTCCATGGGTGCGGGTCCTTGTACTTGAGAGGACTCAGCCATTTCGATTATACGCCTGCACGCTAGGCTTCAGTAACATCACCAAGAGAACACCCACAAAAATGAAAAATGCCCCGACCAAATGGTAAGAAACCAAGCGTTCGCCAAGAAAAAAGTAAGCGAGGACTGCGACGAAGACCGTTTGTAGATAAAGAAAGACACCGGCCCGCGATGCGCCCAACGCTTGAACGCTCAAGTTGAACAAATAGTACATAAGGGCGCCGCCGGGGCCAGCGGTGTAAATCAAAGCCAACAACCCTTTCGCATTTAGAGCGGTCCGGTCGTCGTGGATGAGTTCCCAAGCGTAGAAAGGAATGGCCGCCGCAACGCCTGCTCCCAACAGCACGACCAAAAGCGGCAAACCCGGGAGCTCATACTTCGCCTTCCGCAACAAAACGGTATACAGAGCAAAGGCGATGGCGGCACCGACCACAAAGAGCTCTCCAACATTTAGATCTAGACGGAGCAAGGCAGACAAATCTCCCCGGGTCACAATGATAGCCATCCCGATAAAAGCGATCATTGAACCGAAAAATTGCCAGGCACCAACCGGCTCATTCAACAAGAAGCGCGCCAGAATCATCGTCATCACAGGCATCAATGCGATGATCAATCCGGCATTAATCGCGGTCGTATAGTTTAGCCCCATGTAGATGAGGCCCTGAGTAATGGATAGACCCAGGCCGCCGATTATCAGGAGTGAAAACCATCTTTGTCTAATCAGGCCGATCATGGCAGGCCAATGCCGCCGGGTAATCGGAAGTAGGATAAGACCGGCCATAAAGACTCGCCAAAAACAGAGCGCCCAAGGCGGCATCTCTGTGGCCACCGCCTTGGCAGCAATATAAACGCCGGCTGACAATAGCCAGCATAGGGTAGCTAAGACCGCGGCAGCATGTGTACTCGGGCTAGCTGGTACACCAATCGCGGTCTCTTTTGGTGCTGGTGCTGCCGGCATAGTTATCGGAAGAATCGGGCGCCGTATCAGTTAGGCGATTTCGAACCCGAAGGACCTCGAACCTTTAAATTCTCTATCCTCCAGCTGTATCCATTTGCTCTGTTGATGGACAGTAAAAAGCGCGTGGGGACGCGCGCCCTCCCCAAAATGGGCTCGCAAGACATGGCCGCCCTTGAAAAACATGTCGGCTGCAGTCACTTTCCCGTTTCAGAAAACCCCCGCCCGCTGGCAAATATGTTGGATTTACTCCTAGAAGATACCGGCACAAAGTTTCCCCTTAACACTGCTCTGATTTTCGAAGGTAAAAGCTACACCTATGCAGACCTCCGCAGACTTACAAGAAGCTTATCCGCCGCGCTTCTCGAACAGAGAGTTCAATCCGGAGATCGAGTAGCATTCCTCCTTCCGAACTGCTTGGAGATCGTCCTTTGCTATTATGCTTGTTTTGAGATCGGCGCCATCGCTGTGCCGCTGAACATACGATTCTCGGCGGAGCTGCTTCAGTATGCGATTAATCATAGTGGCGCTTCTGTTCTCATCAGCGAACCAAATCTCTTTTCGCAGATTGTAAAAAACCGGTCGTTGCTTCCGGAAGTTGAAAGATACTATCTGACATCACGTGACTCTGAATTCGAAGGAGCCAGGCCTTTCGCTGAATTACTGAACCCGACATCTGATTTGACGCCAAAGACGCCTTCTGGGAACGGACCCGCTGCTATCTATTATACTTCGGGCACCACCGGTCTGCCAAAAGGGGTAGTCCATTCTCATTTCAGCTTGGCGCAAGCCACCCAAAATCAAATTGATCAGATCGCTATCACCTCAGCAGACACAACGCTGATCTTGTTCCCGATCTGCTATTTGATCGGTTTCGGCTCTCAAATTCTACCCTTTCACCAATGCGGAGCTACCTGTGTGTTGCTACCTCGGTTCGAACCCGAAGCTGCCTTGGCCGCCATCGCTACCTACAAGCCAACCAAGATCTACGGGTTTCCTAAGCTGTACAACGATCTGATCAACTGCCCGGACGTCGCGAATTACAATGTTAAGTCAGTCAATTTCTGTTTCTCAGCCGGGGAAGCCATTGCCGTCGCTATCCAAGACCGGTTTCAGCGACTCTTTGGTCTGGAGATCACCGAGGGCTGCGGTATGACTGAGCTCCAGATTTACAGCATGAATTCTCCTTACGGCCAGAAAAGGAAAGGCTCGATTGGAAAACCGATCGCCGGCATGGAGCTGGCGTTGATTGATGATTCCGGACACTCGATTTCAACTGCCCGCCAGATCGGGGAAATGATCGTTCGTGGAGGAAGTATGGCCTCTGGTTACTGGCGCGATCGCCAGCTCACGGCGACAACGATTAGAGACGGCTGGTTTCACACCGGTGATTTGGCATATCGGGATGAACAAGGTTTCTATTGGTTTGTCAGCCGCAAGTCTGAAATCATTCGACATGAGGCCGGACTAGTATCACCCATCGAGGTGGAAGGAGCGTTATACGCGCATCCGGCAGTGCTGGAGGCCGGCGTTATCGGGGTAGCTGCCCCATTCGAAGGCGAAGTCCCGCAGGCCTACGTTGTGCTGCACCCGGAGAACCCTCCTGCGACGGAGTCACAACTGATCGATTTCGTGAGGAGCCGGCTCCCCGGCTACAAGGCGCCGGCTCGGATCATTTTCACTGATAACTTGCCTCACGGACCTACTGGCAAAATCGATCGTAGGACTTTGAAAGAAAGAGCGTTAGCTCCCCATTAGCTTCTGCCGCCGCTCCGCTTGCAGTGCCTCCAATTTCTTGGATTGTTCGGGAGTTAAAACTTTGCTAGCCGAAGCTTTGAAATTCGCTTGGATCGCTTCTAGCTTACGCAGCTTTTGCAACTTGCCCGCGGAGGTATCCGCCTTTAGCGCTTTCAGTGACTTATCGCGTTGCGCTACGATCGGAGTTAGCGCTTGCTGTTGTTTTTCATTTAGCTGCAGCTTTTCCGTAAGCTCCTTCATTTGTATTGCTTCCATCATTTGGCCCATGGCAAAGCTCGAGAAGCAAAAAACCGCCATCGCGAGTATAACTAATTGCTTGATAGCATTGATTGATTTCATTCGGATTAACTATGGTTGTTGGTTTGGTATTGTTGTTCGGAAAGAATTATATGGTTTGTTTGGTTAGCCGCCCCTTTCCGACGGCTTTCCCCGGAGGTTAACTAACCTCTCAACCAGGCAGAAGCTGACCGGGATCAGGAAAATCGCGATAGCGCAGGCCGCGAACATTCCACCAATCACGGTCGTGCCCATGACTTGCCGGGCGATCGCGCCAGAGCCGGAAGCCATCCAAAGGGGCACGCATCCGAGAATGAAGGCAAAAGAGGTCATCAAAATCGGCCGGAGCCGCAATCGGGCCGCAGCGAGAGCCGCATCCACCAACGGAGTGCCCCATTCATATTCGACCTTAGCAAACTCAACGATCAAAATGGCGTTCTTGGCGACCAGTCCGATGATCATAACCAGCCCGATTTGGACAAAAACGTTGTTCTCGATTTGCACGAGATAGGAAGGCAGAAACAACCCACTAATTAACCGCCGCAGATAGAGCATGCCAAATGCCCCGAAAACCGCGATTGGTGTGCTCAATAGTACGCTGAATGGGAGCGACCAACTTTCATACAACGCCGCTAGAATCAGAAACACAAACAAAAGCGAAAAACTAAAGATGGCTGCCGCTGGCACACCTTGTTGGGTTTGTTTCTCCTGGAACGACATGCCCAGATAATCATATCCCATCTCCGGGGGCATGGTCTGGGCAAAGACCTCTTCCAGCGCCTTCATCGCCTGATCGGAAGTGTAGCCAGAAGCGATCGCCGCATTGATTTGGGCGGAGCTATATAGATTGTAACGTAAGGTAAACTCAGGCCCAGTGCGTCGCTCGATTTGGGTGAGGGTGCTTAACGGCACAATGTCATTCTGGGAATTGCGAACATAGAACTCGCTCAGGTTCTCCGCGTTTGTCCGATAGTCGCCTTCCGCTTGGACGTAAACCTGCCACTGACGCCCAAACCGGTTGAAATAATTAATAAATGTTCCGCCCATGAAGGCTTGAACCGTTTGATACACGTCGCCGATCGCGATGCCTTGTTTCAGGGTTTTATCTATATCGACGTCGACGTAAGTCTGCGGGACGTTAGGTTGGAACGTTGTACTGACCTGGGCTAGCTCGGGTCGTTTCCGGGCCGCGCTAAGGAAAGTGTCGACATTCCGGGCGAGAAGCTCACCATCTCCACCGGAGCGATCTTCAAGCACGAAGCTAATATCGCCGGACGCACCGGCTCCCGGAATTGCCGGTGGCGAAAAAGCGAAAGCGACCGCTTCTGGCAGCTGCGATAGTTCCCTGTTAACTTCGGCTTTGATCCCTTGATAGGTTTCGTTTCGTTGTTCGCGGTCTTCCCATGGGGTCAAGGACACGAACAAAAACGCGCTATAGGTACTTTGGATGCCGCTCAGTAAGCTCGAGCCAATGGTAGTGGTGACGTACCCAACTCCGGGTGTGCGCGACAGCAGCTCTTCGATCTTGCGGCAAACCTCGTCGGTGCGCTGCAACGACGCTGCCTTGGGAAGTTGCAAATTGATGTAAAAATATCCCTGATCTTCATCCGGCAGGAAGCTAGTTGGGATCTTTCTACCAAACAGAAATGCCGCGCCCCCAAAAGCCACGATCAGGACGATGGCTAATCCGGTCCGCCGGATGAATAGAGCCGAAATCCGGACATATCCTTCGGTGGCGCGCCCAAACATCTGATTGAACCAGCGAAAGAAGGCTCCCAGTGGTCCTGTACCTTTCCGGCGCGGTCGAAGTAAGAGAGCACATAGCGCTGGACTCAGGGTCAAAGCGTTAAAAGCTGAGATTAACACCGAGATGGCAATGGTCACGGCAAACTGCTGATAGAGTCTCCCCGTGATCCCCGGAATGAAAGCAGTCGGCACAAAGACCGATGCTAAGACCAACGCGACACCAACGACCGGGCCGGTAATCTCCTTCATCGCCTTGAGGGTGGCATCCTTAGCGTAGAGTCCACTGTCGATATGATGTTCCACCGCTTCGACTACCACTATGGCGTCGTCAACTACCAGGCCGATAGCCAAAACCAGGCCAAATAGCGAAAGTGTGTTAATTGAAAAACCTAGCAGCGGAAAAAACATAAAAGTGCCGATTAATGAAACCGGCACCGCTAATAACGGGATGAGGGTGGCTCGCCAGCTCTGCAGAAAGAGGTAGACGACCAGGATCACCAGAACGAGGGCTTCCACTAACGTTTTGATCATTTCTTCGATGCCGGCTGTAACCGGCTTCGTGGTATCCAGCGAAATCACATAATCTACGCCTCGAGGAAATCGTTGTCTCAGTTGGGCCATTAGTTTTTTGACGCCATTCGCCGCAGCTAGCGCATTGGTACCAGGAAGTTGATAGACCGACACCACCGCGGCAGGCTTACCATTAAATCTACCTCTGGTGTTGTACGCTTGCGCACCAAATTCCACCCGTCCGACATCTTTAAGTCGCACCGTTCCCCCGCCGGTCTCTTGTCGCAGAAGAATGTTTCCAAACTCTTCGGGACTGGTTAAGCGCCCTTGCGCCAGTGCGGTGTAGGTAAATTCTTGTCCATGAGGAACGGGTTCACTGCCAATCTGGCCGGCAGAATTAACCGTATTTTGCGCTTGGACCGCGTTGACTATATCCGAAACGGTCATATTTAACCTGGCCAGTTGATCCGGTTTAAGCCACAAGCGCATCGCATATTGGCCGGCGCCCGAGATTTGGACATTGGAGATGCCACGCACCCGGGTTAGCGCATCATTCAGATTGATATAGGCATAGTTCGACAGGAAGAGGGCATCCCGACTTCCATCCGGCGAATAGAGAGCGATTACCAGGAGCGGCGCTGCTAAAGATTTCTGCACGGTCACTCCGAGATTGTTAACCGCGCTGGGCAACTGGGATGCGGCTTGCGTTTCTCGCATCTGAGCCAGGATCTGATCCGTGTTTGGATCCGACGCAAGATCGAAGTCGACAGTCAACACCATTTGGCCGCTGTTAGCGTTGACCGAATACATATAGTTCATGTTGTCGACGCCGCTCATCTGTTGCTCAATCGGCGTAGCCACCGCCTGCTCTATCGTGCGCGCATCCGCGCCGGTATAATTAGCCGTGATCACAGTTTGAGGGGTGACGATGTCCGGGAACAGCGAAACCGGTAGAATCTTTGTCGAGATACCTCCGACGATGACCGTTAGAATTGAAATAACGATCGCGACGATCGGCCGGTTAATGAAAAACTTAGACATCAAGGGATGTTTCGGGCTACGGGTTGCTGGTTGCGAGTTACGCGTTACGAGTTGGGCGTCAGGGTGTGCACTTGGATGTGACCTATAGGGCTCATGCGACTTATGGGTGGTTGAGTGGGTACTCACCGCGGTTCTTACGTCCTACGAAGGCAGCTAATGTTTCGACCATACAAAAGCCGGCTGGAATTAAGAAAATGGCTAGTAGGCTGGCTGCGAGCATTCCTCCGATGACCCCGGTACCCAATACTTGCCGGGCGACTGCGCCTGACCCTGAAGCCAGGGCGAGAGGAATACAGCCAACGATAAAGGCGAATGACGTCATCACGATCGGACGCAGACGCAAACGCGCACCGGCCAAAGCCGCATCTACCAGCGTAGCGCCGCGCGCATACTCAACCTTGGCAAATTCGACAATCAAAATGGCGTTCTTAGCCACCAGACCGATAATCATGACCAGACCGATCTGTGCATAAACGTTGTTCTCGATCTGCACGAAAATCGGCGGCAGAAATGCACCGGTTACAACCCGGCGCAGGTACAGCGCGCCTAGGGAACCGAAAACGGCGATCGGCGTACTCAGCAGTACACTCACCGGAAGCCACCAACTCTCATAGAGAGCTGCTAGTATCAGAAATACGAACAACAAAGAAAAAGCAAAGACAACCGCCGGCGGCGCCGCTTGCTGAGCCTTTTTCTCTTGGAACGACATGCCCAAATAGTCATATCCCATCTCCGCCGGCATCGTCTGAGCAAAGACCCTTTCTAATGCGTTCATGACCTCGGCCGAGCTGTAACCCGGCGCCGGGATCGCTTGAATTTGAGCCGAGCGAAACAAATTGTAGCGCATGGTAAATTCAGGACCGAATTCTCTGCGAACCCGCACTACTGAACAAAGAGGTACCGCGTCGTTGTTTCGGTTTCTGACATAGAATTGGCCAACCTGATCGGCTCTGGTCCGAGATTCGCCGTCGGCCTGCACGTACACTTGCCACTGACGCCCGAAGCGGTTGAAGTAGTTGACGAAAGAGCCACCCAGAAAACTTTGCAGGGTGGTGTAAATATCGGTCAGCGCGACCCCCTGGCTAAGGGCTTTGGCCCGATCGACCTCAAAATAAACCTGCGGCACGCTGGGAAGCAGGGTGGTAATTACTCGCCCGAGCTCAGGCTGCTTACGGGCAGCATTCAAGAAAACATCAACATTGTGGGCTAGAAACTCTGCGCCTCTATCGATGCGATTCTCAAGCACAAAGGATACACCTCCAGCCACACCGGCCCCCGGAATGGCCGGAGGAGAAAATCCGAAGACGGTCCCTTCCGGAAATCCGAGGAGCTTCAGATTAAGCAGTCCTTTAAGAGCTTGATATTGTTCAGTTAGCTTTTTCCGTTCTCCCCAAGAATTCAGAGTTACAAAAAAGAAACCGCTATAGGTAGTTTGGACATTACTTAACAAACTGAACCCGGCGATCGCGGTGGTGTAGCGTACGCCTGGAGTTTGAGCGAGCAATGCTTCAATCTTGCGGCAGGCCTCATTGGTACGTTGCAGGGAGGCGGCTTGGGGAAGTTGGAGATTGATGTAGAAATAGCCTTGATCCTCGTCCGGCAGAAAGCTGGTCGGCAGCTGTTGGCCGAAAAAGATTGCCACCGCACCAAACCCCACTAGTAAGGTCAGGGCTAGACCGGTTCGACGGATCAGCAGCCCCGAGACGCGTACATATCCGTCCGTAACCCGGCTGAAGAGCCGGTTAAACCAACCAAAGAATATTTCGAGCAGCCCGGTTCGCGCGTGCCGGGGTCGCAATAGCAGCGCACACAGGGCTGGGCTAAGTGTCAGGGCGTTGAATGCGGAAAAGAGAACCGAGACCGCGATAGTAACTGCGAACTGTTGATACAGCCGGCCGGTGATACCCGGGATGAAAGCCGTTGGTACAAAAACCGAGCCGAGCACAAGGGCTACCCCAATCACCGGGGCCGTGATTTCTTTCATCGCTGCGCGGGTAGCTTCTTTCGGAGCCAACCCTGCCTGGATGTATCGCTCCACCGCTTCGACTACTACGATAGCATCATCGACTACCAACCCAATCGCGAGCACCAATCCAAACAGGGAAAGCGTGTTGATCGAAAACCCGAGCAGAGGGAAGAAAATAAAAGTGCCAATCAATGATACCGGGACCGCCAGCAACGGAATGAGCGTGGCCCTCCAACTCTGCAGAAAGAGATAAACGACGATCACCACTAACCCGAGTGCCTCTAACAAGGTCTTGACCATCTCCTCAATGCCTGCGGTTACCGGCAGGGTCGTATCGAGTGCGATCACATAGTCCATTCCGCGCGGAAATCGCGTCTTCAACTCGGCCATCCGTTGCTTAACGCCTTTCGCAGCCGTCAATCCATTGGTGCCCGGAAGTTGATAGATCGCGAGAACGGCGCTGGGCTGACCATTCAATCGGGCGTAGGTATTGTAGACTTGTGAGCCCAGCTCGACACTGGCCACATCTCGAATACGGACAACCCCACCGTTCGTCGATTGACGCACGATGATATTGCCGAATTGCTCCGGAGTCGTCAGCAGTCCACGCGATACGGCCATATAAGTGAATTCCTGACCGTTGGGCACTGGTTCGCCGCCGGCGAAACCGACCGGATTCACCGCGTTCTGCTGTTGAACCGCGTTAGTAATGTCCGAAACCGTTATGTTCAATCGAGCTAACTGTTCGGGCTTCAGCCAAATGCGGATCGCGTACTGACCTGACCCAAACACCTGCACGTTCGAGATACCCGGGACTCGAGTTAGCTGATCGATCAGATTGATGTACCCGTAATTCGCCAAAAACTGTGAGCTATAGCGGCCATCTGGGGAACGGAGCGCGATTAACATGAGCGGCGCGGCAAACGATTTCTGGACACTAATTCCTTGCGACACCGCTTCTGGCGGCAGCTGAGCGCTGGCCTGCGATTGCCGCATCTGCGTCAAAACCTGGTCGGTTTTCGGGTCGCTGTTTTCATCGAAATTCACCCTCAACTTCATCTGGCCGGTATTCGAGTTGAGGGAATACATGTAGTTCAGCTTATCGACTCCGCTGACCTGCTGCTCGATCGGCGTTGCCAGGGATTGCTCGACCGTGACAGCATCTGAACCCGGGAAGGTGGCCGAAACTACTATTTCAGGAGGAGTTATGTTCGGATAGAGCGAGACCGGCAAAAATAACAGGCAGGTCAGACCAATTACTATTGTCAAAATCGAAAGGACAATGGCAAGAATCGGCCGATGAATGAAAAATCCGGACATAGAGTCAGTGCTTCGGTACGGATGAGCTCCGGCTCATCCGGATTTCGATTTGCGACTGATTTCCTACTAGCCCCGCGGATGAGCAGGCCGCCGTCGCTTCGCTATGGCGCGCCCTCGTCGAAAGGTGTTTCAAAGTGACAGAGCTAAGCCGCGACGTAGCTTGGCGTAGTCGGGAGCTCATCCCTACCGGACAACCTTTCGAGCTCAGCACAGAACTCATTATTGCGATTGGGCCGAATTCTCCGGCTTCCATTCAGTTGGTTTAACCAGTTGGTTGTCGCGCACTTTTTGTAAGCCTTCGACGACGACCCGCTCCCCCGGTTTCAATCCATCTTCCACTACCCAGAGAGAGCCGACCCGTTCCCCAACCTTGACTGTCCGGATCTCTGCTTTGTTGTCGGCTCCAACAACGGCTAGCTCAAAAGTAGTTTGCAACTCGTTTACCGCGCGTTGCGGAACGAGCAACGCTCCCTGCAGGGTCCTGACGGTTACTCGAACGCGCACGAATTGGCCGGGTCGCAAAATGTTGTCCGGATTAGGAAACAAAGCGGCCAGACGGATCGTGCCGGTCTGGTTGTCTACCTGGCGGTCGACGGCGGAAAACTTTCCCTGACGCTGGTACAATGTACCGTCAGCCAAAATGATCTGGACCGGCGGCGCCGGCGCGGGATTGGTACGGTTCGCGTCGATTCGCTCCTGCGCGACTTTCAAGTAGTCCTGCTCACTGATCTGAAAATAGACCTTTATCGGGTCCACAGTCGAAATCGTCGCGAGCGGATTAGCATCACCTGGGCCCACGAGATCACCAATCCCCGGGTTCGCTATCCCGGCAACGCCGCCAATGGGAGCTGTGATTTTTGTCCATTCCAAATTGACCTCTGCCTGCCGCAGGGTCGCCTGCTCAGCTTTTACCGCGGCTTTCGCTGCGGTATTGGATTGGACCGCGTTGTCCCGGTTCTGCGCGCTTTCGACTTTTTGTTCGAAGAGCTGCGTTTCTCGTTGTTCGGTCTGTTCGGTTTGAAGCTGATTCGCCTCAGCTTGCGCCAGGCCCGCTTTTGCCTGCTCGACCGCCGCTTCGTAGACGGTCGGGTCGATCTGGAACAGCAGGTCACCGGGTTTGACCACCATTCCCTCTTTGTAATTTTGGGAGATCACGTATCCGGAAACACGCGCCCGGACGTCTGCGTCAACCGATCCATCCAAAGATCCAATCCATTCTCGCACTATCGGAACATCTTGCTGGATAGGCTCTGTAACCAGGACCTCCGGAGGTCCTGAAATAATGTCGTTGGTTCCGGATTTTGAGCATCCTGCCAAAACCGCGACCATCGCGAGAAGAACGACGGAATCGAACGAGAAACGTGCAGCCCGTGCATCCGCCACGCAGCGGCTTAAAAACCAAGGGTAACTCATGCGTTTAAACCGGAGAACAAGATTTAGTCGCTGCAAAGATAGTATTGGTCCTCGACTTTGATAACATCCGCCCTGGTATTGGTCGCGTAGCTGAGAGAAGCGCCCTCAATCGGCGCGAACTGTGGTTCGTTGTTATATTCAACCTTCACCTTTGACCCAGCTTCTGTTCGCTTCACCACCGCTGAGACCGGAACTTGCGCGAGCAAAATGGCGTCTTCGCATTCCGGTGTACCCGGAACAGAAGCCAACACCTCGGCGGGGAAATTGCTGAAATCCGCGGGAAGCTTACTAACCCCGCTCCAAGGACCGTCAAGTGAGTTAGCACTCAACCAGAGCTTGTCGACTAAGAGGTAGTATTTTGACGCAGCAGAATCGAAGAAGAGGTCCCAATTGGCATTGAGGACAAACTTCAGGTCAATCCCTTTAATGGGTCCTAGCACCGAATCGCCCTGAACGGTCAATAGGACCGCCGGTTCCGTACTTATCATAATCGTCGGCGGGTCTGTCTTCACCGGCACTGTTTTAGCCTTTTCCTGGCTAGCCTGGACGCTGGTAATCAGCCGGTCGAGCGAGACAGTAAGAGGCTTGCCGGGGAACGTGGATTTAAGCAGCTCTTCCATCTTGGTCTCTTCGTCGTCGGACAGAGCGGGAAAACGAACGGCGGTTATTTCGATGTCGTCAATTAGAACCGTGCGCGTTTCCACATTCGCCGTGGTTCGGCCTTTCAGTTCCTCAACCCCGACAGCAGGTTTGCCATCCTTCGGTGTAAGAACAAAGGCAAGCCGCGCTCGCAGTTCGCGGAAATCCTTCCACTCGTCGACCTGTGGTTGATAATAGACAAAACGAATCCCGTTGCGGGTAACTTCACGCGGCCATCCTGGATCAAGCTGTTTTGCGCCTGGCGACTCAGGCGAAGCTGGCTTCTCCGCCGCGAAAACGCCGACCGCGGCATGCATCCAGGAAACCCCGAGGAAAAGATGAAATCGAAAGAAGCGGGAGAACGGCTTCATAAACAGGAAAACGGTACAAACACCTCGGGCAAAAAATAGCTTTCGCTAAATTCGAAAATGTGGGCGGCATCCTACCGTGACTCTTCGAGCGATGCCCTAGACCACGCGAACACCTGATAAATCAAGGCGAGGCGAGGAAAGGAAGTCGGACGAAAACACTTGTCCTAAGTGATGGATAGCTAAATGAAATCAGTTTTTGAAACAAGTCTTATCTGCGGTTCCTCTATCCACTTTCCGAGAAATACCGAGCTTGAAGATCGGCCTGGATATTAGGCCTGTACTTGAACACGACTGCGACACCGGTAAATGCGTTAACCAATCCGGATGTCCGGAGACGCACATGCCGGTGAACAGCCTCAGCGCGCGACTCAAAACCGGCGCGAGTCACCGATAGGGCAAAATGACTAATGGGCGCGCCGAGTTTTTCGCCCTGCCGGTGATTCCTCTACGGCGCAGACCCTTCTTCGTGATCGTAGGTCACAACGCTATTTGCCGCTTTGATGGTGTGCAGGTAATGTTGGTAAGGTGCAGTAGCGTCGAATGAATAGGTTTGGGAGCTGGCTTGCCCCTGATTCCCCGTGATTTGGAATGAGCTGTTAAAGAGCTGGGTGTCGACAGCATTCACTACGTTCGACAAATGGCTGGTGTAAGGCGCAACTTGCAGCGGAAGACCAATCTCCGGCAGCCAATCTCCTTGCTGATCGACAACGTATCCCCGATCGACGGTCGTCTTCTGCTGACCTGAGCCATCGGATTTAAAAGTCTGAACAATGTCGGCCGTGAGCGGATACGAAAGGTCCTTCACGCTAAGCAAGGTCGACGACTTCTTTCCGGGATCCGTATTCAGATCTTGATAAGTGCTCTTAGTGGTGAGCTTGGTGACTTGGAGAATGTCTTGCTCGTAATGGGTGGCAGAAACCACAAATCGCTGGTCGTTCGAAAAGCTAGCGTCTTGCTCAACCGTGGTGACCAGCTTCTCGGTCGGCGAAACCACGATGTACCCCTGCACCGTCAGATGTCGCGTGGATCGAGTCCCAATAGTGCCGTTCGGGTAACCCTTAATCTGATGAATGTTCTCCTGAATATCTAGCGCCGGCTGGTAATCGCCGGTCACGGTAACGCCGCCGGTGAGCGAACTAGAGTTATAATTCAGGTAAACGAGCAGGTTAGCTGAGGCCAGGAAGTAGTTGTTCGCGTTGTACACATTCAGCGAAATCGTATGCGAGTTGCCGTCGCTCAAGAGAACTGCAAACGGAGAAAGATCGACCCGGTAGGGCACGAAATTCAACGCTTGGACACCAGGGATTGGCGCCCAAAGATAGGGATCGATGCCTCCAGTATAAATCCAGGGGTAGACGGGAGCAAAACCCGCAACCTGACCATCGATGTTTACTTCGACTTCACGAAACGAAGTTCCGCCATACTGGTTGAGCTGTTGAGCCAGATCATCTGAAACATTGGAGTACCAGAACTCATCCTGATATTGGCTCTGGGCAAAAACGTCTAAATAGACACGCGCGACCGTGGTGGGGATACTCTCGACTTGTCGGGGAACTGAAAACGTGAGCGACAAGGTACTCATATTGGATTGAAGGGTGTAGCTGCCATCCGCGGTGCCGGGGAGAGGATAGACCAGATCGGCGACGACCGGCGCCTGTTCACCGCTTCCTTGAGTGTAAGGATAGAAAAGCAGGTACGCGCTGGCGTAAATCACTCCGGTGTACGTCCCGTTTATCAGATTCCCGATATTGATTTCGCCCGGCTGCGCGCTCATGAGCAGATTGCTGTACTCCGTCAGATCGCGCTCAATGTGCCAGGAAGGCCCCAGTTTGGGAGTGGGCTCGGACGTCGTTCCGATATAAACGACGGTGTTCCCGATTGTCATCCGCGCGGTCCGATCATATTGAACACCGGACGTCACATTAATATCGCAGACTAGAATCACTTTTGCCCACGGTCGCGGCGAGTTGGGCGCTGTTGGCGGAGTAAACTCGGGAGGCGTATACGCGAAGTTTTGGGGATTGAAATTGTTGAATTCCAGGTTGTCGAACAGCTGCACTTTGGTCGGTCCACCAAATTTTGCCGCCGGACGGCTGACTGGTGGATCCGCAGTGATGGTATTACCGGACCCAACCGGGCTTCCCGCGTAACTCGGGTTCCAGAAGCCGAACGATGCTAAAACCGAGAGACCGAAGAACCACGTCCTGAAGAAGCTTCGACAAATCATAGCGAGCATCCCTCTCAGCCTCAGGTTCTTAATCGATATCTTTTGAGGCGTCGACATATTTTTGGCTTTGCCGGGAAGGACGCCTCGGCGGTTGTCACAAATCGGGATCTTCGATCGTCTTTTATATAGGGATGAGCTTTGTTCGTCCGAGGGAACTTGAGAAGCAGGAGCTGCGAACAAAGGAGGGTGAGCGGGAGCTCATCCCCACGGAAAACTGAACCCATGAATGAGCCATTTCTTCCTCCGATCGAAAAGCCCAAGGGATTGATTATGAACTTGGTATACGCCATGTCGCGCTGGCAATTCGGCAAGGTATTAACGCCGGTGAAGGTGTATGCGGCACGTATGCCCAACGCTTTCGGGACTTTCTTTGGAAAGGTCTCGGCGCTCGACAAGAAGCTACTGCTGTCACGCGAAACCGTCTTCCTTATCCGGGAGCAGGTAGCCCGAATCAATGTATGTCTTTTCTGCACCGACATCGGGCGGGCATTCGCGATCAAAGAATCGATGAATGAAGCCAAATTCGATGCGCTCGACGAGTACAAGACAAGCTCGCTTTTCAGCGATGCCGAACGTGCTGCGTTGGACTATGCGACCGAGTTAACCCGGGATAAACAGATGAGTCAGGGAACGTTCGATCGCCTGGCCAGCTACTATTCCGAGCGCGAGATCTGCGAGATCGCTTGGCTAGTCGCGAGCGAACACCTTTACAACATGGCCAATATCGGGCTGAACATTCATTCCGATATGCTTTGCGATATCAGTAGAAAGTCGCGAACGGCAACGGCCGAACAGGCCGTCGCCGCCAAGTGAAACCGGTAGGGACGAGCTGAAGCTCGTCCCTACCGAGACTGATGGCTTCGAGAGTTACTTGATGTTTAGGATCTGCGCTTCGCTCTTCGCAAAGATTTGCGCGGGGAGCGCGATGAAATGGACGCTATCCAAATCTGCGAAGCTCAGGAATTGGGTAAAGATATAAGTGTCACCTGAGGCGTCCGACCGGCGAACTGGAACGATTGGCTGGTGCGGAAGTTTAATACCCGGATTGAGCGCGGCGATTGGGGCCGCGTCCCAGTCACGGATCGCACCGGAGTAAATTCCGGCCAATACCGTGCACATGAGACTTATCGGTCGAGATCCTTATCCACCGGCCATCGCGCCGACGATCAAAAGTGGTTCCTGCCCGTCGACGACCTCTTCGGGCAAGGCGGTATCCGGTGGTTCCAGAGAAAGATCCTCGCGACAAGCATAGAACCGAACAAAAGGACGCCGTTGCAGGGTGAAACGGTCCCGAATCGCGCCGCGCAACACCGGGTAACGGGCTTCGAGCGCGTCAAGAACCGATTCGAGGGTAGCTCGCCCGTCGATGGTGAGCTCCACTTCGTCGTGCACATTAGCTAATATTCGTAAATGATAAGGAAGAGTCACTCTGATCATTGCAGTGTCTGGACCTCGACCGACAACACGGCAGGCAAGTCGCGCACGATCGGACTCCAAAAATCTCCATTCTCGGCAGACATGTAAACTTGTCCGCCAGTGGTTCCGAAATACACCCCGCACGGATCCAGCGCGTCAACCGCCATTGAGTCGCGCAACACGTTCACGTAACAATCTTTCTGGGGCAATCCTTTCGTTAATGGTTCCCAATCGTTTCCACCCGACCGGCTGCGATAAACCCGCAATTTGCCATCCGGCGGAAAATGCTCGGAATCGCTTTTGATCGGCACCACGTAGACGGTTTGGGGTTCATGGGCGTGTACCTGTATCGGAAACCCAAAGTCGGACGGCAGATCGCCACTTACCTCGGACCAGGAATCGCCCGCATTATCGGACCGCATAACATCCCAGTGCTTCTGCATAAACAGGGTGTTCGGGTCCGACGGGTGCAAGGCAATTCGATGAACGCAGTGTCCAACTTCAGCCGCGGGGTCCGGTAACTCCCATGGGGATTTCAGTCCTTGGTTGACCGGTTTCCAGGTCTTGCCGCTATCGTCGGTTCGAAAGACTCCCGCAGCCGAGATCGCGACGAACAGGCGGTCCTGATTTTTCGGATCGAGAACAATGGTGTGAACGCACATACCGCCGGCGCCAGGTTGCCAAAGATCCCCTTTCACTCCACGCAAACCGGGCATCTCTTGCCACGTGCGGCCGCCGTCCACTGTCTTGAAAAGCGCTGCATCCTCCGCCCCGGCATAGACCGTGTCCGGGTCCGTCAGCGAAGGTTCCAAATGCCAGACCCGTTTGAATTCCCAAGGATGTTGGGTGCCATCGTACCACTTGTGCGTACCGGGCACGCCTTCGTACTTAAATTCGTTGCCTACCGCTTCCCAAGTTTGGCCGCCATCATCGGATCGCTGCAGCATCTGGCCAAACCAACCTGTATTCTGCGAAGCGTACAGACGATTCGGATTAACCGGTGACCCATTCACATGGTAGATCTCCCAGCCAGCAAAGTGCGGTCCGCTGACTTCCCATCGATTTCGCTGCGCGTCCGCAGTCAGAATAAAAGCTCCCTTCCTGGTACCAACCAACACTCGTACTTGGCTCATAGTGTTTCTCGCTTAATAGCGTGACGAACAGATGGGGTCATTCTGGACATCAATTTGTCTTTTTTTGGGCCATCGGAGGTGATCCCAAAGTCGAAGCTCTTCGAGCATAAGAACGAGAATCGTATGGGAAAAGAATAAACCGCGGACGCGCGCGCATTTGCCATCTAGGGGAAGAATGTCTTCGAGGCGCGTATTCATTCGTCGTAGGCGTGGAAGGAACTACCCAAATGACCAATGACCCGATTTTCTCGAATATCACTGAGTGGGCCGGCGCAATCCGGGATGGCAGGATGTCAGCCTGCGAGGCGCTGAGAATTCACATTGCTCAAATCGACAAATACAATCCCACCTTGAATGCCATCAGCTTTTTCGATGCGGAGAAGGCGCTGAAACGTGCACGAGCTGCAGACGAGGCAGTCGCTCGAGGCGAATTTTGGGGCCCTTTGCACGGAGTCCCTTTTACCCTGAAAGACGCTCATTGCACCGCAGGCATGAGAACCACCGTCGGATTCCCGCCATTCGCGGATTATGTACCGGAAGAAGATAGCCCGGTGGTCGCGCGTTTGAAGCGGGCGGGCGGAATCCTCGTTGGAAAAACGAATGTCCCGACGATGCTGGCTGACTATCAAGCGAATAACCCACTATCTGGCCGCACCAATAATCCTTGGAACGTCCAGCGGACGTCGGGCGGTTCAAGCGGCGGCGCCGCTGCGGCACTAGCAGCAGGAATGACGCCCTTTGAAGTTGGGAGCGATCTTTCTAGCTCAATCCGGATCCCGGCACATTTCTGCGGGGGTATTTGGGCTAAAGCCGACCGAAAGGCGCGTTCCGTTAACAGGTTTGATTCCCAACCCGCAGAACCTGCCACGGCCGCCCGCTCGGCCTTCAGCTGGTTGGAAAACGCTGGAACGAATCCCATCTGCTTGGGATGGCAAAGTCCGTGTCAGCCGTCACGGGGCGATTCCGGCGACCGCCGCTCGTCGTTGGCGGGACTTTAGCTTAGTCTAGCAGGCGCGGGATTGAAA
>JAFAHI010000249.1 GCA_019237325.1 Verrucomicrobiota bacterium
TCCTCGGCGTGCTTCCATATAGTCCGCGAGAAAGGTCGCGTCGCGGGCAATACCAGAAAAACGGCCTGACCCCCACGTGTACTGCCAAGGCAGACCCAGAAAATAAAGGCCGGGCACTGTGGTGACGCCGCGTTGATGTGCGGGATAACCTTTACCGTCGAAGATGGGAACTTCGATCCAGCTATAATCGGTTCGATAGCCAACTGACCAGATCACGGTTCGGATGCCTGCCGGTATGTAGTCCAGCTCCAGGACTTGATTGGACGGCTCCCACACTGGGCGGTAGCGTTCCTCAGTAGGTGCGCCTATCCCCGCCGATTCAATAAACTTATCGATCGTATTCTTAATGCTCTCGGCCACAGCGTCCGCTTGATCGAGGTTCTGTTTTAAGTCTTCCGCAAATTTTAACAGCTTTCCATTAATGTCCGTCAACCGGCCATAAAGTTTCATCCCTTCCGTGGCCAATCTTCGCAAATCGATATCACGTCCGCCATCACGGCCCGTGACATAATGATTCGCCTTGGCCCGGACTCGTTCTTTAAGCGGATGTTCATGGATCGGCTTGTCGTAGTAACCCATCTCATGCAGCCAGGCGACAACGTCTTTACCTCGATACCGTCGCGCTGTCCGTGGAGCTCCCCCCACACATAGATGGACTCGACGTCCAGCCAGATGGAGATCCTCCGCGATTTGGCAACCCGATTGGCCTGACCCTACGACTAACACTTCGCCCGGACCAATTAACTCCGGATTCTTATAATCGCTGGAGAGCATCTGGCTGACCATCGCAGGAAGTCGTTCCGCAATTCGAGGCACGGAAGGCACCTGATAGCCTCCGGTGGCAACAACCACCTGGTCGGCCAAATAGTCGCCAATACTCGTGCTAACAACAAACCGCCCTGCCTCGTCTTGGGCTAAACGAGAAACCGTCACTCCCTCCCGGAGCGGTGGTTGGAAGGATTGCGCGTAAGCCTCGATATAGGCGACGATCTCATCCTTCTTCATAAACCCGTCCGGGTCGTCGCCGGAGTAATGGAAACCGGGCAGCTGGCATTGCCAATTCGGTGTAACCAGACAGAACGAGTCCCAACGTTTAGTCCGCCATGACTCGCCCAACCGTTCCTTTTCAAAGATAACATGATCGATTCCCCGCCCTTTTAGACAGTGGCTTATGGATAGCCCGGCGTGCCCGCCTCCGATAATGATAACCGGACAATGGTCACCAAACTGACCTTCTTCGGATCCGTTATTGTGGTTCGTTTTCATTTGTCGCATTCCGTTAAATGGCCGCAGGCCCTAACTTGGTGGGGCGAGGCTCCCGAACGGCCTAATTGTTTTATCGGAGGAAGTTGAGCTCCAAAATAGAAACGTGAGTCAAACCATAGCGGTCCCCTGTTTTTCGAACGTCGAAAGTGTTGAACAAGCGGCGCACTTGGTACAACCCGCTTTGACTGTATCTGACGTCATTCCGGCTTCCGATAGCCAATGACCAATCGGTTGTAGCACGGCGCGCATAAAATTCGCCGCAGGGGGATGATGATTGGCTAACGGCGTACCACTAACCGGAACAAACGGAACTACAAAAGGGTAGACGCCAATCTGGATAAGCACGCGGGCGGCTTCTAATAAGCTATCCACCGTATCGCCGAGTCCGGCTAGCAGGTAGGTACTAACTTGCCCGCGACCAAATTCCGCGACCGCTGCGCTAAAGGCTTCTAAGTAAAACGAGACCGGCACCTGCGCTTTCCCCGGCATGATCCGACGTCGAACTTCTTCGTCCCAAGCTTCCAGATGCATGCCAAGCGCATCAACACCAGCGGTCCGCATTCGGCGAAACCAGGCGAAATTCGCAGGAGGCTCGCATTGACCTTGAATCGGCAACCCGGTCTCAGCCTTGATGGCTGCCGCGGAATCGGTCAACACCGCGGCGCCGCGATCATCGGTCGGCGGAGTGCCGGTGGTCAGGACGACATTGCGCACTCCATCTAATCGTTGCGCAGCGCCTGCCACTTCAGCCAACTGTTTCTGCGTTTTCTTTGCGATCGTTCGCCCGCCTCTCAGCGATTCGCCAATCGCACAAAACTGACATTTGGTCTCACTGTTGCCGTAGCGGACACAAGTCTGCAACACGGTAGTCGCTAACGTATCGCGGGAATGGAGTTGAGCGATTTTCCAATACGGAATTCCGTCCTGGGTACTCAAAGCATAGAACTTCGGCTGAGGCGGAAACGAAATCTCACAGACTGTTTCCTCGTTCTCATGTAATAGCGAAATGCCGCGGCTGTCCGGAACCAGAGCGACATAAGGCGAATGAGTCGCGCCCTGCGTGTGCACCGGCACCATAATTGTCGTGCCCAAAACAGTGACCGCCTTGTGATCCGTGGGTCCGGCCCCGCCGATGCGGCTGGCGGCACCTACCTGCGGATCGACTAACCGCAGGCCACGAGTTTGCAGATCAGACAGCAACTGCTGTTTCCTGGTGAGCAGCGCTGTCTGAAAATCGATAGTTGCCCTCATAATTTGTTCCCGGTTCTTTCCCCGTCTCATCTTGTACACCACCCCCTAAGGAAGGCCGTTCGACCTTCGGTAAGACTTGAGCCTTTGCTTCGCGATCGATCGTGAGGGTAAAAATATCCGGCCGCGAATAGTGACCAACCGAGTCCAACATTCGTTTCCGTTTGGTGATGAGATCGGGATCAAGCTCGGCAATAGCCATTCCTTCTCCCTCCCTGATCGGTTCACAAAGCGGAACACCTTCCGGAGATATGATGGCCGTGTAACAACCTCCACGCAGCGCCCGGCGCATCTTGTCATCCGGGGCAATCGCGGCGACCTGCTCTTCAGTCAGCCAACCCGTTGCGTTGATCACAAAACAACCGGCTTCAAGGGCATGGTGACGGATGGTAACTTCAATTTGATCGGTAAAAATTGGGCCGACCATCGACCCAGGGAATTGCGCACAATGCAATTCTTCCCGCTCTTCCATTAAGGCGAAACGAGCAAGCGGGTTGTAGTGTTCCCAGCAAGCTAATGCTCCAACCCGGCCGACGGCAGTTTGAGCGACCCGGAACCCGCTTCCGTCCCCCTGACCCCAGATCATCCTTTCATGATAAGTGGGGGTGATCTTGCGCCGTTTTAATAAAAGAGAACCATCGGCGTCGAAGATCAATTGGGTGTTGTAAAGGCTGCCTCCGTCACGCTCGTTAACACCTACTACCAAAACCATGTGGTAACGAGCCGCGGCGTCGGCCAATCGTTGGGTGATCGGCCCAGGTACTTCCACCGCGTTCTCATACAGCCGTAGGTGTTCCTTCCCCGTAACGACTGGAGCGGACACAAATGAGAAGTATGGGTAGTAAGGAATGAACGTCTCGGGAAATACCGCCAGCTCGACCCCCTGCCCGGCAGCGCGGCCGATCGCGTCACACACACGCTCGATTGTCCCGGCACTGCCCGCGAGATCGGGAGCAATTTGGACCGCGGCTGCCTTAATTCGTTTCATCGGTTACACGGTCCAGGAATCGATGATTACTGCTCCGGCCTTTTTGTGCATCAGGATGATATCAAGCACATCCAATGGGTTAATCGGCCGAATACCGGCGATAAAGGCTTTCTCGGTTTGGCCGTACAACGCTTGGGTGGAAAACCGGCAGCCATACACCTTGCCTCCCTCCTCCATGAATTTCTCCATCCGTTGATTCACGAAGAGATGACCGGGAAACGCTTCATCGCCCAGGGTAGGAAACCCACGCTGGAAACCCATGGTGACGCCCGGTCCGTACAACAAAATCGAGGTTTCGAAACCTTTACGCAAAAGGCGAGTCGCAACCAGAGTATTAACAATCGAGATCGAGCCTTCAAAGGCTACCGTATGGAAAGTGACGAGCGCTTTTTCGCCCGGATCCGCTTTAACGTCAGGGAAGACTTTTTCCTCATAATCAACCAGGAAGTCCCCCTTCTTATTCATGTCTTTATCGACGGCTGGCATATAAGTTGGTCTATCTTTTTGACTGGGTGTTAGCGAAGCGGGAGGGATCCTCGCGGGTTAGTAACCGAGGTAAGCAACTGACGAACCGGGCTTCGTTTGCCGAAGCGGATTTGTTGCGCATATTGTTGCGCGCTTGCGGCAAGAACCTACGCGCAAATCATTGCATACCGTCAACGCTAATCGGCAGAGCTCTGCCAGAAATTATGCTCGGAAGACAAATTCAGACAGCGCGCATGGCTGAAATCGCGCAGTCGCTCGGTGTAGCTCCTTCCACCGTTTCCCGAGCCTTACGGAGTGACCCTCGGATCAGCGCGGCAACCCGCCAACGCGTGGAAGAAGCAGCCGAGAAACTCGGCTACCGTCCTAACCCGCTCGTCAGCGCGCTTATGGCCAATCGGCGGCGCCGCGGTGGAGCCGGAGAAGTTGATGTGATCGCTTTAGTAACAAATTACGGCGGTCGCGAAAGCTGGCGCTCCAAGGATGTTTGCCGTTGGGAGTTCGAAGGGATTCAAGCGCGGGCAGCCGCTCTCGGGTTCAAAATAGAAGTCTTTCCTTTGAGCGAATATCGCGGCAGCCATGAACGCCTCCAAACGACGTTGCGGGCACGGGGAATTCGAGGCGTGCTTTTAGGTTTCTCCCGGGAAGATAGTGAACAGGTTTCTTTTCAGACTGACGGTTTCGCTGTTGCCGGATTAAGCGCTTATTTTCCTTCCGTCATCGTAGACCGGGCTAATTTTCACGGCTTTTACAACGTCCAACTCGCTCTCGAGCACATCTGGCGGTTAGGCTATCGGCGGCCTGGCCTGGTAGTTCCCGACTTGAATAACCAAATCTCGAACAATCATTGGTCGGGTGCGTTTCTTGATTGGCAACGCAGGTTAGCGAAGGCCAACCGCTGCGAACCGTTTATTCCAATCGATGCGAACGATCAGACCGCGTTTGATTCCTGGCTCGCAGCCACCAAGCCCGACTCCTTGTTGGTCTACAAAGCACCAGTGCGCCGGTTTTTGGCCCGGCATCGATTGACGGTCCCAGATGACATCGGCTTAGCTTATCTTTATCGCACGTCCGACGAAATGGGCCGAGCAGCTGGCATTGATGGCAATTTATCTGCGGTTGGCGCGGCAGCCGTGGATCTGGTGGTGGAAAAGTTGAATGCTAACCGCACCGGATCCGGGAGTCATCCTAAAGAAGTGCTGATCAAAGGGACATGGCACGGTGGAGCTACGCTTCCGTCGCGAATCACACCGTTACCGGGAACGTCTCCCGCGCCGTTCCGTAGACGAGGACAAAAGTTCCCGAGCCGGTGATCTCGCCGACTCGATTGCAAGCGATCTGCCGGTCATTGAAAGCGGCGGTTACATTCGCAACTTGACTCGGATCGACACTGAGTAAGAACCCAAAGCTAGGAAACGAAATCAGCCAACGCGCTAAGTCGGCGCCGTCCGGACTCAGTATCCGATCTAACCAAAGCTCAGCGCCTACGCGCGAACATTGCAGCAGCATGGCTAGCGTACCGATGATTCCACCGTTGCTGATATCTTTGCCGGCTCGCACCCAACCTTTCTCTGCGAGATCCGGTAAAAGCGCGAGATCGCCTCGGAGCCTTTCGGCCGGCGCGGCAACGCTCGCGTTCCAAAAAGGTTTATTGCCCTGATACTTTCCTCGCAGATCGACCGCCAATAAGAGCTCGTCTCCCGGCCTTGCATCGAAGCTCGTAATCAGACGTTGCGCCCTCCCGAGCACCGCAGCCCCGAGGAAATTTGCTCCCGATCTGGTTATCGTGGTATGCCCGCCAACCACTGGCACGCCGTACGCCTGCGACGCGGCGGTAATTCCTTCCCAAATGGCGGCTGCTTGTTCCAGCCCGGGTGTCCAAAGGATGTCGATAATCGCTAGCGGCCGGCCACCCATCGCGGCGATATCGCTGAGGTTCACCATTACGGCTGAGTAACCGGCAAACCAGGGATCATTGCTGACGAACGACTCCAACATTCCCTCCCCGGCGAAGAGTAAGAACCCGCCGTTATCCGGAATCGCAGCACAATCGTCGCCTATTTTGATCGCACCGGCGAGCGGTTGGGCCCGGGCATAAGCGCGTGTGATGGCAAGTTTGTCACCAACAGCAGCTTGTGCGCTCAGGAATGCGGATAAGTGCGAAAGCGTCGTGGTGTCAGAATTCATATTGCAGTGCTGGGATCGACGATTCCGTGGGGCGTTGCCTCGCTCGCGATGCGACGAAAAATGGCACGGTGACGAGGCACGCACGAAAGCGGCTCCCCTCCAGGGCTCCGACCGAGTCGGCCTCGCAAGCGAGGCAGCGCTCCACGGATTGCGACCCCATCGGCGACGCATCACAGGTTGCGCTCCACGGCTACCAAGTTCAGAAAATGCGTGTGGCCGGCTGATAATAATTCAAATCCGCTCGCATCTTCACGTGAGGCAGCCCGAATAAGTCAAGGGTGCCAAGTGGTTCCCAGTGTAACCGTTGAAAGAACCGGGCATTCTGATGCTGCACCGTAGCTAGAAACTCGGTGCAACCAAGTGCATGAGCGGTTGAAACTGCTTTGTAAATAAGGCCGGCGCCCAGCGCTCCCAAACCACGGTACACCGGCAGACTATTCCGGACGGAAACACTCGAACTAAGCTGACGGATACTGCGATAATCCGGGGCTACCCCTAACCGGCTCCCATACCAAAGGCCCGGCGCCCGTTCATCAATTCGCACTACGCCGACAACCCCGTCTTCCATTCCTGCGACAATCGTCTCGCACACGATAGGGATCGCATGTTCATCGAACTCGTCGCGATCTGTCCCGAAGAAGATCCCCTGTTCATCGCAAAAAATCTGTCTGCGCAGTGCCCAATAACCGTCCAGCTCGTGGTTGGCCCGGGCAATCCGGAAACTAAAGTCCGGAGAAACATATTGCATAAAAGGATCGAAAACCATGGCCACTCCCTCGGCCAAAGCTTGCCAGCATCCATTGTGCCAAGGTATCTAATTCCTCAAACCGGCCAGCTATCAGGGGAGCTGATGGCCGATCATCAGAAACGATATTACAAGCCGGTTGCACCGACTTAACTTGCACTCAGAAAGAGGGAACAAACCAAATGAAACTAACAAACGTTCTAGGGCAAGCTAACCGATCATTCGCTAGCGTTTTCTTGGCGTTTAGCCTGTTCGGGTTTCTTTTTCCGCATAAGGTCGATCAGGTAAAGCAGAATCACCAAGTCAACCTGAGAACGACTGAACAAGCGGCGCAGCCGGAACCGGCGGATGACGGTTCGCAATACGAGTGGTTCTATTGATCCGCAAAGGTCGAATGGTTGGATTGCTGGTTGGGGGGACGCGGCCAAAAGATCGAGCTTACTTAAGCCGGTTCTTTTGGCCGCGATGGTTTTTGCACGAAAAGCCTCAACCGTCAGGAAAGTGTGGGCCGGAGCCAGACCCTTACTCCCCCTCCCGGTCCCGCCAAGTCGCGCCTGCCAACCGCCTCTTGCGAATACCGACGGCTTGCGCCACTCGCATCCCCAGAGCTCGTTGAAGATCAGAGAGAATGGCGCGGCGCTTTGCTTGTTGCGAGACTCGGACCTGGTCGCGTCGTAAGATTTCGCCGATAAGCAGCGGATAATCGCTCAGGGTATGAGTCGTCGAGAAACGATAGGTTTCCTGGGGGTGAGTGGTTCGATGATGTGACGACATAAGGCTCCTTCCAGAATATCGTAATTCTTGTTGTTATCGAAATTATAATATCATTCAAGCGTTTTTTTTCTTGACCCTGCCATTTCCGTCACAGAAACCGATCGCCTGCCTGGGAGAAACAGGCGCAGCATCGAGGTTTGTAAGTAACCACTAATCAGTGATCAGTGCGGCAGTGATCGGTATGCTTGGGCAAATTGGGAACCTGTGCTTGGAACCCAAAAATGGAAATGCGCGGCGCTTCAGTCGCCCGGAACCGCGCAGCGAACACTGATTAGTGTCCTACTGGTTACTGATTACTTTCGAGCAGCGCCCAGGGCTTTCACTTCCCCCTCCTCACTTCCTCGGCCACAATCGCCCAGCGTTCATGATCGCGCCATTTACCACCAACCTTCAAATAGCGAGGGGAAAATCCTTCGTACCGGAATCCTGAGCGTTTGATCAGCGCCTTGGATTTCTCATTCTCTGGCTGCACATTCGCCTCCAGTCGATGCAGTCTGAGTCGTTTGAAAGCATAGCGAAGAACCAGTTGCAATCCTTCGGTCATATAACCTTGACCGGCAAATTCGGCAGAAGCCCAGAAACCTAAGTATGCGCCCTGCAAATTCCCCCGGAATATTTGGCTTAGGTTAGCCATCCCAATAATATGACAGTCACTGCGCCGGCAGATTAAGAGTCCGACGAAATCGCTTTCACGGTTCCTCCGAATGTAACTGTCGAAGGCGCATTTAGTGTCGGTCGGGTAAACCCATGGTCGATGAAGATCGCGGCTAGCCCGCACGGTCGCGATCACTTCTTTCCCATCCGCGGCGGTTGGCCGCCGCAAGTACACTCGTTCCCCACGCTCTAGTGGGCTCTGTTTTCGGGGAGAAGGCATAGGCGGAAGGAGCAGTGGCGTGTTGGAGTAATGGAGCGATGAAGTGTTGGATGGGCCGGGGACATTACTCCATCAGTCGATTACTCCACTACTCCATTACTTCGTGCTAAAAGTGAACTTAGTAGACAGCAGTAGACTGACGCGACCAATCACCAATCACTAATCACCTCTCACCTGTCACGTGGATCTCACTCGGGTACATCCCATTCTGTTACAGACCTTCTTAGAAGTCGCTGATGCCGGCCAAATTTCGGAAGCAGCGCGGCGCCTTCATCTTTCTCAACCGGCGGTAACTGGTCAGATCCGGAGGTTGGAATCGAACTTAGAGAGAGCGCTGTTCATCCGGACGTCGCGCGGTGTCTCCCTCACTCCGGAAGGCGCGCGGCTGCGACACCGTCTCCAAGGGGTATTCGCTGAGCTCGAAGAGATTGTATTAGAGTTGAATCAGACACGAGACGTCACCGGGGTCGCGACGATCGGAGCCAGCACGACGGTAGCAAGATACTTCGTGCCTAGAATCTTTGTCCGTTTTCATCATTATCATCCGACGACGGCGCTCAAGCTTGTGGTTGGGAATACGGACGCAGTGCTAGATCACCTTCGAGATCATCGGCTCAGCCTGGGCTTGGTTGAAGGACTTACCCGCAGCCCTGGTCTACGATTGGAGCCATTTATTAGGGACGAAATCATCCCGGTGTGCGCCGCCCGCATTCCGGATATAAAACTTCGTCGTGCTGTCGAAGCAGTGAAGTCACCGAGCGATCTCCAAGGTTTGCCTTTAATCTGGCGCGAACCCGGCGCGGGAGCTCGAGCGGTGGTGGAACGACATCTCGAAGAAAATGCAGTCGATCTGCGTAAATTAGATTGTCGCTTCGAAATCGGAAGCAGCGAAGCGATCAAAACCCTGGTCATCGCCGGCCTCGGTGTGGCTTTTCTTTCCAGTTGGGAGATCCAGCAGGAAATCGCACTCGGATTCGTCCGACAACTGCCAATTCCCGGCTTGCATATGACCAGAACCTATTCATGGGCGGTTTCGAGCGGAGACCTCGGAGGGCTCGCCGGGGAGTTTTATCATTTCGCGAATTCGATGCGTGGTGAGCTGATCCCCAGTTTTGCCGCGGCGCGTTCTGATATCAGCTCAGCTGATAGTGCATCGCGAAATGCGATTATCGCCCCGACCGGCTAAGCGCGAGTGTTGGTGAGGAGGATTTGTATGAGGAGAGTTAAGATCGCCGGCTTAATCTTAGCCGGTATGTTAGCGATCAGCTCCACCGCATTCGCCGGCGGGTTCGGAGGAGGTCACGGTGGTGGCGGTTTTGGCGGAGGCCATTTCGGGGGTGGTGGACACTTCGATGGCGGAGGCCACTTCGGGGGTGGTGGACACTTCGGCGGAACACATTTCGCTGCCGGTCACTCTGGGGGACATTACGGTTGGAATGGCGGCCACTCCGGACATTACTACTGGCGTGGTGGGCATTGGTACGGCGGACGGTGGTACGGAGGAGGCTGGTACCCGTATGGTTTCTGGGGTTATCCCTACTACGACGACTACGG
>JAFAHI010000531.1 GCA_019237325.1 Verrucomicrobiota bacterium
TTCTAGCGTCTCATTCGTCCTTCACCGTGGCGAAATTCTCGGGTTTGGAGGCGTGGTCGGCTGTGGCCGATCCGCCGTCATGAATGTCCTTTTCGGAGCCCAGAAAAGGACGTCGGGGCAGATTTATTTGCGTGGCCGCGAAATCGATGTGTCCAACCCAGCCGAGGCAATAGCGCAAGGAATTGCCATGATCCCCGAGGATAGAAAAACCCTCGGTCTTTTTGATAGGCGGTCGCTTCTGGAAAATGTCGCGATCGTCCGTAATGAAAAAAATCCGCCCGTATTAAATCACGCAGCAGAAATCACAGAAACGACTACGCTCGTCGATAGCCTGCACATTATATCTGTTGGCTTGCAGCAGCGCATCGGCTCTCTAAGCGGCGGCAACCAACAAAAAGCCATTCTGGCCCGCTGGCTACTGAGCAAGGCTTCCGTCTACATATTCGACGAACCGACCAAGGGAGTCGACATCGGTGCCAAAGAAGAGATCTACAACCGGATGATTGAACTCGTAAAGGAAGGCAAAAGCATTCTCATGGTGTCATCGGACATGCCGGAACTGATTTCGATGAGCGACCGTATCGCCGTGATGCGCAATGGAAGAGTGGTCGCACAGGTCGATGCGCGGGAAACATCCGAGCACGATCTGTTGAACCACTTTTTGGGGATTGGAGAATGACTGCGGCAAAATTCGGAGCCAAGCTGAGACAGACGCTCCTGAGCAATCAATGGTCGTTTCTTTTGATCGTTGTCGCCATCCTCTCCATTATCGCGGGCGCCATAAATCCTCGTTATTGGTGGCTGGGAAACATCACTAACCTGCTGGGACAGATCTCCGTACTCAGTCTTGCGTCTTGCGGAGCAACCATCCTGATCATTTCCGGCAACTTTGATATCTCGGTAGGAGCGAACATCGGGCTCTCCACCGTGGTCATGGCGATCCTGATGCGGAGCGGTCTGTTTCCGCCCTTGGCCGCTGCTATCGGCGTATTCATCTCCGTCCTTTGCGGGACTTCCATCGGAGCAGCATCGATTCTCTTTCAAGCTCCCTCGTTCATTATTTCCCTGGCAGCGATCGGGGTCTTTCAGGGCATCGCCCTCTTTATTACCCAAGGCACCATTCAAACGATCTACGGACAGTTCGAAACCCTGGGCGGCGCTAAAATCTTCAACTTCATACCCCTACTGTTCGTGATCGCGCTAGCCGGATACGGCGTTATCCACTTCATTCTGTCACATACCCAGCTTGGCAGAAGTATCTATGCGATCGGCAACAACCCCAGAGCCGCGTATTTGGCCGGTATCAACATCAACCGTCGAAAACTGATCTTTTTCGCGATCAACGGATTGTTTATCGGAGTAGCAGCGATGCTTTTGCTCTCCCGCGTTGGCGCAGCCCAACCCAGTACCGGCACCGGCATTGAACTGCAAGCAATCGGCTCGGTCGTGATCGGAGGCACGCCGATGTCTGGGGGAAAAGGAAACGCACTCGGAACGTTTTGCGGTGTCTTGCTCTGGGGTGTGATCGGGAACGCACTCAACATGATGCGCGTCGACCCCTACATTCAGGATGTCGTAATTGGCCTCCTGATTATCTTCGCCGTCGCCGTCAGCTCCCTGCGTCTTCGCGCCGAACGCTAGGAACTGACTCGCCGGCCGTAGTCCCGCGGTCGCGGGAGAAGGCAGGAGCTTTCGCTCGTTCAGACCAGCTCGTTAGGAGCGACATCTTTATAGCCTCGCGACGCAATAAACGGGGTAGCTCCGGAGGAGCCACACCTATTTGGGAACGTAGGTTAACCGTAGTCGCGTGCTCTTTGATGCCGCTCCTAACGGAGCTCACCGCGTATGGGTTGCCGAGCTATACAGATTTCGCTCCTACGGAGCTTTATTCCCGTCCATTCGCAGCTTGCCGCGCCGAAGGCTTGGCGAAGGCGGGTTTCCTTTTCTTTGCGTTTTTGTGCCTTTTCGCGGCTATTTTACCTTCCCTCTTTTCACCAATCACCTTTCACGTTTCACCCTGCTCCCCTTTGTGGCCTTTGCTGGCCTCGCTGTGAAATTTCTGTCCTTCGAGCACCCCCGTTCAACCACAGCGATTTTTGTTTCTTAGTCTCAGCGACAAAGATAGAAGATGTCATCAAAGAACGAAAAAAGAGATGCATCTTCCCGTCCTGCGCGGCGTCGCCCTGCTTATCTTTGTATTACTGGCAACGAGCTTTACTAGCTTCGCCCAGCACAACAACACCACCACCGATCCCCAAATCACCCAGAAGATCCGCGTCCTAAGTCGGGCGTTCGATGATGCCGTCAACAACAATGATGCCGCCGCCATCGGGGCGCTCTTCACCGAAGACGCCGTTCTAGTGAGCGATCGAGGCCCGATTCACGGCCGGAAAGCAATTGAGAATTGGTATTCAGGTGTGTTCCAGACTTGGCATCCTAGAAACCATATCGGAACACCAGATGGAACCGATCCTCATGTTAGCTGTTTCTCCGGCGATGAAGCCTGGGAAACCGGGGAATGGTCCGAGACCGAACAACCCAGGCCGGGTCGCCCCATCCAATCCAGAGGTTATTGGTCAACGGTCTACATTCGAGAAGGCGCCGATTGGAAGATCGGCATGTTAATCTATAACGTAACCCCAGCCAAGTAACCGCCGACTAAGCAGAAAAAATCTCACGCAAAGCCGCAAAGGCGCAAAGGGAAGACAGACGAACCGCAGCCCCGAAATTTTCCGGGGTGAAATGGACGCAGATTTACGCAGATAAAATTCACAGAAGATCACAAAGGACACGAAAGGTGGTGCTTGAGCTGGTATCCTTAGCTTTACCTTTGCGACTTTGCGTGAGATTTTGCTTCGCCTTTTTTTGCGTTTTTTGTGCCTTTTTGCGGCTATTCCAAGAACAGATCGGTCAGCAATTCCTTCCCTGGGTCAACCGCGTAACCAGTGAAATCGCTAACACCGGTTTCACGCAAAATATCTTCATCGATAACGAACCGCCCGGTGAAACTTTTCGCGTCGCGATTTAGAATCATGTGAGCCGCATCCGCCACAATTTCCGGGGTCCGGCATCGACTCTGATCGACCCCTGGAATCAGGTTCAGCGCCGCCGTCCGAATGATCGTCCTTGGCCAAAGACAATTAAATGCCACGCCCGCCTCTTTCCATTCGACAGCCAACCCGAAGCTGAGCATACCCATAGCAAACTTAGAAACCGTGTAAGCCGTATGCTTCCCAAACCATCGCGGATCCATCGAGATAGGCGGCGCTAACGTTAACACGTGCGGATTTTCCCGCCCGATCAAATACGGAAGACAAAGCTTCGAACAAAGGAATGTGCCCCGAGCATTAACCTCGAGCATCAGATCGTATCGTTTCAGCGCAGTTAAATCCGCCCGAGTCAACTGAATCGCGCTGGCGTTATTAACCAGAATATCGATCCCCCCAAAAGTCTTGGCGCATTCCGCAACGGCCTGTGCCACCTGTTCCTCCGACCGAATATCCACCGCCAACGGCAACGCCTTCCCACCGACCTGCTCGATCTGTTCCGCAGCCGTATAAATCGTCCCCGGCAACCGCGGATGCGGCGAGGTTGTTTTAGCCACCACCGCAACATTAGCCCCGTCTCTCGCCGCCCGCAGGGCAATCGCCAGACCAATACCCCGACTAGCCCCAGTAATAAAAAGAGTACGCCCCTTCAGGCTACGCTGTTCCACAGACACACCCTAAATATCTCCCGCAAAGGGGCAAACAGAAGAACCTGAAAAGTGACAGGTGAAAAGTGAAAGGCCTGCCCTGAGCAAGCATAAGGCGCGTCGAAGGGGCCTGCCCTGAGCAAGCATAAGGCGCGTCGAAGGGGTGAAAAACCCTAATAGCCGCAAAGAACGCAAAAAAGAGAAAGAAAATCTCACGCAAGGCCGCAAAGGTTAGGCTTTCGCTTCGCTCCAGCCGCGCGCGCCTGCCGGACTATATTCTTTTCAACAATTCGCACCTCTACTAGGCTCCGCACCAACACTCCATCACTCCATCACTCCCTATTCCCCTCACCAATCACCTTTCACCCATTCGACGCGCTAGATGCTTGCTCAGGGCAGGCCTTTCACCTTCCCCATCCCACTCCTCCTATGTCCCTTTCCCGCACCATATTCCGCGATGTTCCGATAAATACCTGGATCGATCGCTACGAAACCAGCCATCAAAACCCAGTCAACCGCGCCTTCCACACGCTCGGTATCCCCATGATAGCGGTTTCAATTCCGCTCTTCCTACTGGCACCCCTGATTCGGGGTTTTTGGAAGATCCCGTTATCATTGTTTACACTTGGCTGGATCTGCCAATTCCTCGGCCATGCTGCCGAAGGCAAGCCACCCGAATTCTTCAAAGACTGGCGTTTCCTCTTCGTCGGACTCCGTTGGTGGCTGAGAACGATAGGGACCGCGAATCGACACGAATAAGTTCACGAACGGACGCGAAGAGAAGGCAACACCAACCGCAGATGAACGCAGATTTACGCAGATAGACTACGCGCTGCCCTTCCGAGGTCCGGGACCGCCCCCCGAAGGGTGCGGTGTGATGCGAGCGGGCAGCAGTGTTCGTTGCTATCGGAATGGATTTTGTACCCGGATACCATCGTACTCCTGTGCATCATTCAGATCTTCCGAATAGAGGCTTGGACATCCGGCCAGCTGCGCTGCTGCAATAATGAGCGCATCATAATAGTTCACTTGAAAGCGCTGGGTCAGCTCTAAAGCAAGGTCCACGTGAGACCCGGTAATCCCTTTAACCTCATACCGTTTCCATAATTGAATCCATGCAACTGCCTGGTCGTGAGTGAGTGCTGATTGCCGGCGTGAGCTGGTTACCGCTTGATAGAACTCGCCCAAAGAAATACAAACCAAATCCCACAGAAGATCACAAAGATCACAAAGGTAGAGCCCTGATGATAGAAATTTTGTCTTTATGGCCTTTGAGGCCTTACTGTGAATTAATCTGGTCTCCGTCTTCACCTTTGCGCCTTTGCGTGAGATTTTATTCGCTGCCTGCCGCGCCGTAGGCCCTGCGAAGGCGGGTCCATTCGCGTTCATTCGTGGTCGCCATTCGTGGTCGTCTTCTGCAATAAACTCAGTTCAATCTCTCTCGATCGTATCGGAGGAAAAAGAGAAGCAATCCACGGGAACCGTCCCGGGGGAAAGACAAGAGCCGGAAGCGAGTAATGACGCCTGGTTACAAGCTTGTAGCCGCGATCTTCAATCTCGGCAGAACTCGTACCGAACCAATTCGGCCCAATTTCATCGTCCCAAAATACAATCGTCCCCACAGGAGCTTTCTCCAGCCGGGCCAACAACCTCTCCCGACTCATTACCGGTGGACTATCTTTCAGGCTCCGATCAAGGGCAATACACATTCGGGCGTTGCTCCAAATCAGGCCCGGTACCGATCTATTCGCGTCCATTCGTAGCCCGTCGCGCCGTAGGCCTTGCGAAGGCTGGATCCATTCGCGGTTCACCATTTCATCGATAGCCCCAGCGTCACGCGCCCAAGTCATCCCGTCCAGGTAATGAACACTCTGAAGAACCGAAAAGGTTATGACCACCCATCCGGCTATGGTTGCGAGCGGGCGCAGGATCGTAACCGAAAAAATTGTGTTCCAGCCTTCCAGCGTTAGCACCGCAATAGCAGGAGCAACCGAAACCATGTAGCGCGGAAATCCGGCCTCTCCAAAAAGCCCGTACTTAACAAAAACTGAGTGCAACAAAAACAATACTAGGAAAACAGAGGTGATTAGTCCCCAAGATCGGGAACGAAATCTTCGTAACAAACCGAGGGCGAACGGAACGATTAAAATGACACCGGCAAACTCTTGGCTACGCTGACCATAACTGAGAAACGACCCGTGCCCGTACATACCGGTGTGCCAAGTAGCCGGCCAATTATGCAAAATAAAGAGCGGGTCGCCGGTTAGGAGCAACGCCGCCAACCACCAGATCACTACCCCACTGGCCAGGATAACAATTGATCCCATAGCGCTAGGGCGGGATCGCGTCCTCGCGATCCGTGACCGTTCCCTCGCGTTCGCCGCCGATTCTCTATCCGCTGAATCCCGAACGCCGAACTCCAAACGCCAAACGTCAAGCGCCACCCATAGCCCCCAGAAGAGGCAAACGAATACTCCTTCTGGCCGAGCGAGTGGAAGGAACGACGCAACTAACAGCCCTGATTTTATGCGGCCGCGGATATGACACCGAAGCGCGATCACAAGAACCAGAGCAAACAACGGTTCGGTGAACAGATTCGAGAAAAGTTCGAAGAACGTTTGTTGACCCAGTAAAAGCGGCATTACCAGCCAGGCTCGTGGCATTCGCAGATCACCAGCCAGCCGATAAGTCTGCCATGCCACGGCCACGCTAATCGCCAACGCGCAGAATCGCGCTGGGATAAATCCTAGCCAAGCGACCGCTGCAAAAAGCGTGGTAAACAATGGACGCCCCCAGACATCGACAAAATAGGAATGATCAACCCAGGCGGTTCGAGCCATCAAAAAATGGTAATCGACATCTTGTTCTGGTGACCCCGGGAAAAGGAAAATCAAGAGAACCCCGATAACCGCCAGCCCTACCAGGGCAATTACCGCCAACCGCGAGTCGTTCATCCGCGGATTAAATTCTCTTACTCCGGCGTCTTCGCGCGAGATCTTTGTCGTCAGTTTCGTGTCTTCGTACCTTTGCGTGGGTTTTTATTCGCGTCCATTCGCGTTCATTCGCGGTTGCTATTCGCGTCCATTCGTGGTTGTAAGAACTCCAAGGCTCACTCCGTATGTCTTTGCCAAACGGCTACGCAAACTTGGGCGTTGTTGTTATCGGGAGCTATAACACGGATCTGGTTATCGCGTGTGATGCCCTCCCCGAAAAGGGTCAGTCTATCTTGGGTGGAGACTTTGAAATGTTCTGCGGCGGTAGAGGAGCCAACTGCGCAGTGGCAGCCGCTCGAGCTGGATGCAAAGTCAAATTCGTCGGGGCGCATGGCGCAGACATGTTCGCTAAAATGGCGACGGATCGGCTAGCTAATGAGCGGATCGATACCTCAGATTTTATTGAGCTACCCTCATCCCAGACCGGCGTCGCCATGATTTTTCAGGAGCGAAAAACGGGTCTTCATTCAGGCTTAATTGCGAGGTCCGCCAACACCCAATTTCCGGCCTCGTTGGTCAGAAAAATCGAATCCGCCATTCGTCAAAGCGATTTGGTATTCACTCAGTTCGAGATTGCGTCTGAAGCCCTATCGGAGGTTTATCGGCTGTGCAATCAACATCATAAACGTCTGGTGGTCCACGCCGCACCGGTTCAGTCGGGGATACAACTTCCGACCGGTCATTATTATCTGCTGGTTATTGGCGACTTTGAAGCGTTGTCACTGACCGGGCAGCCTGATGTCAACGCTGCAATTCGAGAACTGCATCACCGGGGCGTTCGCAACGTCATCGTTTGGCAGAGACCTCGTTTTTCATTGACCTTTTCTGATGGAAACCGTGTTCAGGCTCAACCGATTCCCTCGCTACCATTCGTACAGGGTGCCGGTGCGGTGGAATGCCTCACCGCCTGGGCTGGTATCACTCTGGCAATCACTGACGACCTCGCGCGTGCGATCTATTTAGGAGCTCAAGCCATTGCGTTCAGCCTTTCGCGGCCCGGAGCACAAGATAGTATGCCTTATCCATCGGAGCTACCGGTCAGCTGGCCGGTTGTGAATTTGGGAGGCTATCCAGCGGTTTCAGCCATCACGCCCGGTGACTAGCCGCGACAGAGGACAAACAACGCAAGACAGACCGCGAATAGGGACCGCGAATGGACACGAATGGACGCGAATAAAAACTCACGCAAAGCCGCAAAGGTTAAGACGGGTTTAATCGCAGATGGACGCAGATTTACGCAGATAGGGATTCTGGAGCGCCGCCTTCCCGCGGCCGCGGGACGAGGCCGACAATGCGCCTCCATCCCGCGTGATCACCGCTGCACCTAGGGCTTCGCCCTAGGCTACAAATATTTCACCGCTACGCGGCTCTACTAGGCTTCGCTTTTGTTTTACCTTTGCGCCTTTGCGTCTTTGCGTGACACTTTATTCGCGTCCATTCGTGTCCATTCGCAGTTGGTATTCATGTCCATTCGCGGTCCTCTATTCGCGTCCATTCGCGCTCCCGTTCTCCAGCCGATAAACCGCGGTTGCGGTATCGGCAACGAGCTTCTGTTTTTCTGACGCACTTAGATGACGTCTTCAAAATATTGCGGAGGCGGATAGCGTCTCGGTAGCGCCGTGTAGTCCCCGACCAAAGCTTCAAACCCTGGGCTCGGTTCGGAAAACACAGGATAAGTATGGACTTCGGCATCCCAAAAATGCGCGTGACAGTCGACAATAGAAAGTGCGTCCGGTGTCATAACCTTGGCTCAATAAATAAACTTTGAAACTAGCGGAACGGATTCTCCACGCGGACCCCATCAAAATCCTGCCCATCGTTCAAGTCCTCCGAGTAGATAAGATTACTTCCGACGGCTCTGGCGGCTTCGATAATAGCAGCATCCCAGTAGGAGACGCGAAATCTTTTCTTGGTCCGAAATGCCGCTTGCAGCACTTGCAAGGTCACCTCTTGTACCTTGAAACGCTCCCAAGAAGTGATCAATGCGACGGCCTGATCATGGGTGATACGATCTGCTTTCGTATCTCGAGTCGCCTGTACGTAGAATTCCTGCAACACCTGGACTGAAAGAGCGCCACTTGGTTGATCCAGCAGATCGAGCGCTGTAGCTGCTTTCGCCGCTTCTTCCGGATCGGTGCTCAAGGCGTACAGCAGAATATTGGTATCAATAAAATGCATCACCGCTCATGAACTGCCGTGCGTCCAAGCCGGTCCGCAGCGCGGAATTTCTTGATCTTCTTCCGGGTCTGTTCCTGCAGTTGTTTGAGCCGCTCCGCGGTATCTTCTTGATTGGCAAGCTTGATCAGAAAATCTCGAACCAAAGCCGAAACTGACGTATCGTCCTGTGCCGCCCGGATTCTCGCCCTCCGATAGACCTCGTCCTCTATGGCGATCGTGATATTTTTCACATTTTCACAGTATCACAGTCACGCCAGTTGCATGAGATTTTTCTTCATTTGCGATTCGTTTTCGTTATTCGCGTTCATTCCTGGTCCCTATTTCGCGCTGCCTGCCGCGCCATAGGCCTTGCGGAGGCGGGGCTATTGGATTTCCACCTATCACTGTCCTAATCCCCTCCGCGGCTTCTGCGATCTTCTGTGAAATATCTGCTTCCCGTCTCACCTTCGTGCCTTTGTGTCTTTGTGTGAGCTTTTATTCGCGTCCATTCGCGGTCCCCCTTCGCGTCCATTCGCGGTCTGGCTTTGCATGAGGTTTTCTTCGCTGTAACCTGGGGAGCCTATGAAAGAAGTATCTCCCTGCCGGACCGAGGCTTCGCTTTCGCCAGGCCATGAGCCGGAACCACCGATTCCGGAACCAATTCTAGGAAAGTGGCAAAAGATCGTGAATCTCATGGCGGAGATGCTCGATGTCCCCGCCGGTCTGATCATGCGAATCCTCGGCGCCGACATACACGTTTTTGTCTCCAGCGCCACGAAGGGCAATCCTTATCATCCCGGTGACCACGAACACTTTTGGGGCTCCGGCCTTTACTGCGAAACCGTGGTTAGCAAGAATCACGAGCTTTTGGTCCCCAACGCGCTCCTGGACGAAGCATGGAAAAACAATCCGGATGTAAAGCTCGACATGATATCCTATTTGGGATATCCGATTCGTTGGCCTGACGGAAAACCTTTCGGGACCATCTGTGTTCTCGATTGCAAAACCAATTCATATTCCGAGAAGTACAAAGGCTTAATCACCCACTTTCGCGACATCGTAGAAACTCATTTGGAGATCATCTATACGGAAGCGAAACGCCGAGAAGAGCTCGAACAGTTGGTTAACGAACGAACGGCCTCACTCCGAGTGGCCGTGGCGCAACAAATCGAAGCCAACGATCGGGTTCTTGCAGAGATCAGCGAGCGGAAGAAGACAGAAGAATCCCTTCGGAAAGCCCAAGACGACCTCGCGCGAATTAGCAGAATTACCACCATGGGCGAACTGGCGGCGACGATCGCGCACGAGGTAAGCCAGCCACTTTTGGGCGTTATGACCAATGGAAATGCCTGCCTCCGGTGGCTGAAGGGAGCCGAATCCAGTTCCCAAAATCTTGAAGAGGCGCGCCAGGCGGTCGAACGAATGATCAGGGACGGTAAACGTGCCAGTGATGTCATCTTGCGACTCCGCAATTTCTTCAAAGCCAGCGGAGCGGAAAAGACGTGGCTGAAGATCAATGAAGTCGTTGAAGGAATCGTGATCTTGGTACAGCACGAACTAACAAGAAATCATGTCCTGATCAGGACGGACTTCTTCGAGCAACTCCCTTCAGTTCAAGGCGATTCTGTTCAGCTGCAGCAAGTTCTCCTCAACCTGATCTTAAACGCGGCCGACGCGTTGACCGAAGTTGTCGATCGCCCCAGAGAAATAACCATCGTCACCCGTCCCGAATCCGGAGGCGTCCGGGTTGAGGTGCAAGATAACGGCGTTGGCATTGAGAAAGAGAAGCTAGAATCGATCTTCCAGCCGTTCTATACCACAAAGACCAACGGCATGGGCTTGGGCCTTTCGATCAGCCGCTCGATTATCAAGAACCACGGCGGCCAGCTCGTCGCGCAGCCCAACCATGGTCCCGGAACCACATTTTGTTTCACTCTCACCTGATCGCTTCTCACCTTCCTAGGGTTTCATCCGGCCGCGGTCGGGCTACAAATATGTCATCGCTACGCGATTCTATTAGGCTTCGCACGTTGTTGTTTATCTGCGTAAATCTCCGTTCATCTGCGGTTGATTTGTCTTTCTTCCTGTCCGCTAACCGCAACTTACGGCTCGCAACGGTTACCGGCTATTTGTTAGTATTCCAGACAATGCCGATCCGTTATAGAGAAGTACTCGAATACATGCACGGTTATCTCGCCGCATATCCTTTGGGTTTCGAGGCTGGTGAGACCGAGCAGCAATACATTGTCGCGGACAGAAACAGCTATCGACTCGGAGAGTCGTCAGATCTAAAGAGGATCGAAGAGATAGTGAAAAGCGAAAACGAAGTTTTCATCAATAGCATGCAGCGGAAAACGTTTGGGCAATTGATTGCCATATTTTCTAGCTTGCCGAGCGCAGATGAGATCGGGAAGTAACGCGCCATTGTCTCAGACCAAACCGAGGTATAACTTCGCGAATTAACCGGTTCATAACTCGCTTTCTTGGTCAATCACTTCTCCGCAAAGCATCCATAAGGCTCCTTCCGCCTGCATCCTAACGATCTCGCGAATCGGCATGTCACGCTGAAGCTCGAGTTCTTCGTTCGTAGCCGTGAACTCGAGGTTGTAATAATGGTTTGTGTGTTGGGAGTCCATTGCTTTCCCCGAAGCTGAAAAGAGGCGCTATCTCTTGATTCCGAGGACCTTTCTAGTATCCGCGTTTTGTTCGCGCGGCACTGGCTCGGCGGATGTTGCGTAAGCTGGTTCAGGCGCTTCGCGAAGAAAAATCTCACGCAAAGACGCAAAGGCGCAAAGGTAAAAACAGAGAACAGAATCCGTTGTGATGTTCTGTGGGATTGACTTTGTGGTTTTCCGCGTCTTAGCGGCTGTTCTTATCCCTGTTTTTATCTGCGTCCATCTGTGGTTCGTTTTTTCTTCGTGTCTATTCGTGGTCCCTATTCGTGTCCATTCGCGGTTGCTATTCCCGAAACGCCAGCCCCGGTGGAAGCGATTCGCCGAAAAGATTCGCTCGTTCTGATACAGCGACGGGCACAAACGTGCGAAGTTTCCCCAGCTTTGCCGGGTTAATACCGGATTTTTCTAACTTCGAAGCGATCCTGTCCCGAAGCGCCTTTGGTAGATCGATTAACGGATCATCCACGACCCGGCCAGCACGCAGAAAAAGCGTCTGCATCTCCGCCAATTCGGATGCACTCCAATCAAAATCCGAAAATTCCTCAAACGCTCGTTCCACATACACCGGCGGAACAACATAATCAGGTCCGGCGTAGAAGAGCGCACGATTGAGCAGGAGTCCGAGCGCGACAAGGTAAGGAACACAGTGTTGTTTACTCGTCGCTAGCTCGCGAGCACGTTGTAGAAAGAGTTCAACTACCTCCGCTTTTGTATCAGACCGAATTCGTTCGAGGGAACCGGTTAAGCGAACAAGCTCGGGTGGCAGATTTTTTTGAGAGCGAAGTTTCGACAACTCCAAAATCGTCTCCTGCCGTTCCTGATTCAGGCCACCCGCAATCCGCCTCCAGAGAATATATTGCTGGATTTGGGTGCGTTTTCCTGGGTACGCGAGGGATTCGCTCTGGAGCCGCCAGACTTGATCAATCCGGGTCTCATCTCCTTCGGCGCCAAATCCTGGTCGAAGGAGAAACCCAGCCAGGATTAACCAGGTTTCCTCATGTTCGACCGACTCATGCCGCCCTGAAAAACTGTCGTTGAGAGCAGGCCAGAGGGCCCGGATCAGCAGCAGGTTCCACTCGGCTTTCGGCAATTGGAGAATTTTCTCGAGACTTTTAAGTAAATTGTTAGCGGTGAGTTTATCTCGGGTATTCAGAGGCTGGGAGAAGAGCATTGTGATGCGATCCCGAGCAGCAGCCAACTTAGCCGGGTCAACCCCAACATCGATTGTCGCGGTTTCTTGGGACCTGTCGCGCCGTAGCGAAGCGAAGGAGGATTCCGTGTCTTCGTCCTCGACCAGATGCGGGCGAAGATTGAATTCTAGTGGCCAAGATTCGCGTATGGCTGGATCAGCACTGACACAAGCCACCCGGAGCAAACCGAGATCATTCATTCGAGCGGTAAGCGTAACCGGGACTCTGTTGTCCTTGGGAGCACGTCCGGTAACCCGAGCAGTAGCCTGAAGCTGAGGCAGTTTAAAAAAGTCGCGATCATTCCATGCTACCACCGATCCGGCTTTATCGTGGGAACGCCGAGCTGAGTAGTACGGCTGAAACTTAACTGGACGATTTACCCGAAGTTCCAGGCCCGATTCCGAAATCCGAAATTCCTCTTCGGATGCAGCATTGCGAGGCAGAACACAGACCAGGGCCGGCGCACCAGACTTCTCCGCACCTCGCCTGAGGACTTCTAGATAGATCGCGCGAGCTGCACCAGCTTCAATGCGTTGAGCTCGGCGGTGAATGATACTACCAAAATCGGCGGCGCCTAAAGCAACTGCGAGATCCAGCGTCGAGTTATCCAAGATTCGCGGTTCAACCCCAACCTGCCAACGGGCAATCTGTTGCTGAAGCCGGCGACGTAACATTTCGGGATAAAGCGATCCGCCATTGAAGAGGACCGCTTCTACCGGCGGCTGGCCCCGAAGAAATTCAGCCAGGTAACGCGTTACTGCACTGTCGGCAGCGTAAGGAAGCGCCCACTCTCTTAAGCCGGCCTGGGTGCGCATTGGCTCCGCATCGGAGGAACAGTCCGGAAAAAATCCGTCCAGCACGATGGACTCAATTTCCGAACGCGTGATCTGACCGCCCACGGTACTACCGAGCAAACTCGACCCCCGCCCGGGAATTGACACCGGAAAGGAATCCCCGGTGGGATCGCTCAGACACTGTTCCTTTAAATCGCGACACCTCGCTGCAAGGAAATTCCATTGAGTTGGCGAAAGTTCCCCAGTCGCCAGTTTCGATTCGATATGGTGTGCCAGAGCGAGATCAATATTGTCACCGCCAAGCAATAAATGGTCGCCAACCGCGATACGTTTGATTTGAGGAAGCGCAGTTTGGGTTGGTGGTGCTGAAGGCGGGCTGATTTCAAAAAGACTGAAGTCGGTTGTACCGCCCCCAATATCGATGACGAGCACATGATGGGAACCGTTTTCCAGAAACTTTCCCCAAAACTCATCCGCCGGCTGCCGTATCCGCGTCCATTCGCAGCCTGTCGCGCCGTAGCTTGCGAAGGCGGAGCCATCCGCGGTTCCTCTCTCTTCGTGTCCATTCGCGGCTCCCAGCCAGCAATAAAATGCTGCCTGCGGCTCCTCCAAAAGCCGAACAGATTCGGGAAAACCGGCTTCAGCTGCAGCGTCCAAAGTAAGGCGCTGTGCTGCTGCATCGAAAGACGCAGGAACTGTGACGGTGATCTCCTGCTCATCAAAAGGGATGCCCTGACTGGCAAACCTCGCATCCCACACCGCCCGCAGGTATTCAAGCAGAAGCGCGGACGCTCGGATGGGCGAGATCCTTTTCTCGACCGGAATTTCGTCCGATCGCCAGGGCAGAAATGCTGCAGTCCGATCCACCGCATGATGGCAAAGCCAAGACTTGGCGGAATGCGCAACTCGTCCAGGCGATTCCACCGCCTTTCTTCGGGCAAACCGACCAGGGACCCACTCTCCCGCAGTCGCGCCCTGTCGTGTCATCTGCGCCATTTCGTGATCCGTCGGCAGGTAAAGAAACGAAGGCAATGTGGTGGCTTCTGAAAACCCGGTTATGCTCTCCCATTGTGAAATCAGAAATGCCTCCGAACTCCGCTTCGTTCCGCTAAGGGCTTGGAACGCCAGCGCGCAATTCGTGGTTCCAAGATCAATTCCGATGCTGAATTTTGGGCCAGGCATATTTAGCGTTTAGCGTTCGGCGTTTGGCGTTTGGCGTTTGTACTCGTCCTCGTCGTCCTCGACAGCTTTTTTCGGTGGGGCGAGGCTCCAAAACGTGATGGGCTGCTGACATACTTTACATTCCTAGGTCGGCGCGTCTAACCCGTGCAGCAGCATGGCCGACTTGTCCGACGTAGCCTTGGGTGCCCCATCGATTTAGCTGGATTCGGCTGGCGTAGTCGGAGCCGGGGGTGTGACGTCGCAAACAGCCTGGACCTGCTTTCCCTCTAAGCTGGATTGTTTTCTAGCCCTTGAGAACAAAAGTCCAATTCAAGTCGATGGGAAATACCCTCAATGAGTTTGCCACGCCCAATCCCCGATTCGGCCACGCTGCGTAGGCTATCAGACCAGCCAAGCGCCGAGAGAAAATAAGCCAGCGGCTGGATACATTTTGGAGCCTCGCCCCCCAAAGCGGTCGAGCACCAGCACGCCCACACGCCCACACGCCGCTTCGCCCATTCGCCCATTCGCCCGTTCGCCCATTCGCCCACTCGCGCCTCACTCCATCCGCAACTGGAACTCAAGTTTCCAGCGCCGATCCGATCGAGTATGCTTCATCCAGAGCTCCAGGTTACCCAGCTCGGTCACCACTGAATTGATCATCACCGGAATCGTTTGCCCTTCAGGAAATTCATCGACTGCGGGCAACAACACTTCGACTCTGCTGGTTTCTTCCAGCTCCCGTTCGGCGTTGGAGATGATCTGACCAGGTATATCCCCGCTGCGCATTTCCGATGCAAAAAAACGAAAATCAGCCGGTTGACCCACCATGAGCCCGAACTCCTCTTGATTGATCAGCAATTCGCTCCCTTCTTCCATGCCCTGCGGCACGACGCACACGGCTTTAATTGGCGGCTTGAATCCTGGGATTGCCGGCATCGTCGATTCCAAACCGATATAATAAGACCGCGCCGTCCCAGCCTTGATCCGAATCCCCTTGCCGGTAGCCCGGTTGCGCCCGTACAAGGCAGCTCCTTTGGCAACCGCGAGATCGGGTTGAAATCCCTGCAGCTCTCGAACCGGGATCCCATCGTTCCAGGAAGCAAGCAAATCGAGAACGCGTTGCCGGATCGGCGCAGCATTGAAGACACCCCCATTGAAAAGCACAGCGGTGGGTCGGATGTATTCGCTTCCGAGTGCCTGCGATTTCACCAGCGAAACCAGCGTTTCACTGCCTTTCACGTTGAACAGGCTGCGTCTGAGGAACCGCGCGAGATGCTTGCTGACAACCGGATCGGCGGCGTAAGGAAGACCTAACTCCCGAAGTCCTGCACCTCGACCTTCCTGCGGTAGCTCAGACGGTTTGGTCAGGGGGAAGAACCCATCCAGAACCACTTGCTCAAGCATGGCGCGGTCCATTCTTACTGAAACCGTCCTTGCCAATAAGCTCGATCCTCTGGATGGAACCGCGATCTGGGTTTCCAGCAAGGACGAGTCTCTGAACAAACTGATCTTGGCATTACTCGCTCCATGGATTAGCGACAGAAACTGCCATTCATCGATCGTTTTTCCGGCCGCTTCCAACTGGCTCCTGAGCGTATAAGCCAAGGCCAGGTCCATGTTGTCGCCTCCTAAAAGGAGGTGTTCACCGACACTGATCCGTTCGACTTCGAGGTTACTCTCCTTTTCGGCAATCGCGATCAAACTGAAATCTGAAGTGCCGCCTCCCACGTCGCAAACCAGTACAATATCGCCGGGGCTCACCTGCTTGCGCCAATCGGCTCCGGATTGCTCCATCCACGCATAAAAGGCTGCCTGTGGTTCTTCGAGTAGGACGACCTTCGTGACCCCTGCAGCTTGCGCCGCCTCCAGTGTTAAATTCCGCGCCACCTCATCAAATGAGGCGGGAACAGTGATGACAACCTCGGCTTGGTCGATGCTCCACGTTCGGCCTTGCGTCCGTTCAGCATCTAAGAAGCCTAGCTTCATATGCTCGAGATAGCGCCGGGAACATTCGAGCGCGGATAGCCTGGGCTCGCTGATCTCCGATCTCCACGGCAAAACCGGTTTTCTCGGATCGATATGAAAGTTCGATAACCATGACTTGGCTGACGTGATTAGCCGATCTGGAATCAGGGCGCCATGATCTCGAGCAAAATGGCCGACGATCACCCCGTCACTACTTTGTTGCCAAGGAAGACGCAGCTGATCTTCCGGAAATTCTTTCGGATGCGGAATATAGATCGCAGACGGAAGCGTTGGCTTTTCCCCGAGCCGATTTGGACCAAGTAGTTGGGTAACCTCCACCATCCCGGCCCGACCGCTCTCCCACTCTTCGACCGCGACCGCACTATTAGTGGTTCCCAGATCGATCCCGAGACTGAATCGTGCGCCTGCTGATCCCGAATTGTGAACGACAGAATCCACTGAAATAAAGCTAGAGTCTCATAACCCAACCCGCCCGCAAGAACGGAAAAAAGACCGCGAATGGCGACCACGAATGGACACGAAGACAGAACAACCGCGAATGGACACGAATGAGCCCGCCTTCGCAAGGCCTACGGCGCGGCAGGCAGCGAATAAAATCTCACGCAAAGTCGCAAAGACGCAAAGGTGAAGACAGACCAACCGCAGATGGACGCAGATACGGAATCCCTGGAGCGTTCAATTGAATGCGAAGCCTATTTAACGCCATTCCTAGGCCTCCGCTTCGCTCCGGCCTAGGCTACAATTATTTCGCCGCTACGCGGCTTTACTAGACTCCGCTCGAGCAATCCAATACTCCATCACTCCCTTACTCCACCACTCCGTCTCCCACCTTTCACTTCTCACCTCTCACTTCTCACTTCTCACGTCTCACCTCACCTCTCACTCACCCCAGCTCCACCTCCGCGGGCGCTATCGCAGGAAGACCGCCGCTTTTAGCGATCCTCGGGAGTTTTACATAATCCGTCTTCCATCCCTTATGAATGAGTTTGCCGCTGAAAGGTGGGTTCCCACTGATCTTCCCAATGAGCCGGTACTCGTCGGCGGCATATCCAGCCGGCACAGTGATTTGAGAACCTTCTTGCGCGACGGAAACGGGAGTGATGCTGAAGTGTTCTTTGAGCACCTCTTTACAGCCCTGATGAATGACTCTAGCTGCCGCACCGACTTGTGCGTCATCGTAACCACTCACGTTCTCCATAAGAAAATCCACTAGCCGGCCTTTCTCCTGAAGAAGCGCCAGAAAAGCTGCGATCTCGCCTTCCGCCTGGTTTGCAGCCGGAGCGGGGGGCGGAGCTGTTACCGGCGGAGGCGGCGGACCGCTGGCTGCGGGTACCGATTCTGCCTTCGGCCGCGCAACAAACGAAAGCACCACCACTAAAATCGCCACCAAAAAAGCCACAACCGCAATCGGACCTGTATAACTACTGGTCGCAGGAACGAGCAGTAAACCGTTGAGCACCACCAGAACGACAGCAGCAATTGGTAGATAAGACTTTATCATGACGTCTAAACTTTAACCGCGAATCTACACGAATTAGACGGAGAACCGCGAACGGACACGAAGAAAATCTCCCGCAAAGACACGAGGGTGAGACCGGAAGCAGATATTTCACAGAAGATCGCAGAGGCCGCAGAGGTAGGATTGGGGACAGTGAAAGGCCTGCCCTGAGCAAGCATCGAGCGCGTCGAAGGGTGAAACGTGAAAGGTAAAAGAAGTGCGAAGCCCTGGTAGGCTTTTCTTTGCGTTCCCTGCGTTCTTTCTCGACCCACATAGTCCCGCGCATGCGGGACGACGTCTGTTGCGGCTATTAGGGTTTTTCCCCCTTCGACGCGCTAAATGCTTGCCTGTACCGAGCGTGTCGAGATGCTCAGGGCAGGCCCATTCGACGCGCTGAATGCTTGCTCAGGGCAGGCCTTTCACTGCTGACTGTTTACTGCTTACTGCTTACTGCTTACTGCTCACAGCCGCTCGCGAATTGCCTCACAGACAGTCTCCAACACCTTTACGCGAGCATACCATTTGCAGTTCGATTCCACGATCGTCCACGGTGCGTACGGTGTACTAGTCCGATACAACATCTCCTCAACTGCTTCTCGGTATTGATCCAGTTTTGCTCGATTTCGCCAGTCCTCTTCGGTGATCTTCCACTGCTTATGTACCTCCTCCTGCCGCTCTTGAAAGCGGCGCAGTTGCTCGTCGGGATCGATATGTAACCAGAACTTCAGCAGGACCGTTCCGAAATGGACGAGCTGTTGTTCCATCGCGTTAATCTCTCGATACGCCCGCCGCCATTGCGCCTCACTACAGAACCCTTCAACCCGTTCGACCAGCACCCGGCCATACCATGTCCGGTCGAAAATCGCGATGTGCCCAGCCTTAGGTAATTGCGCCCAGAACCGCCAGAGATAATGGTGTGCCTTCTCGATGTCATTCGGGGCGGTGATGGGTATTACCTCGTACCCTCGCGGATCCAAGTTCTGCGTTAACCGGCGAATATTGCCTCCTTTACCAGCCGCGTCCCACCCCTCATACGCAATGACCACGGGCATCCGTCGCCGGTAGATATGATGCTCGAGCTCGCGAAGCCTCGTCTGGGCCTCCTTCAGCCGGCCCGCATACTCTTCGGCAGTTAACGATCGAGATAGATCGACGTGATCAAGCGCTGTTGTCTTAAGAGCACTGATCGTCGGAGCCGGCTGACCCGGAGGCACCGCCGCTTCCTCGACGTTCCGGCCGGCAACCGCGATTCCCCGGTTCAACGCATCGATCACGGTTGTGAAAGTCTTCAGAGTGGCAAATCGCCGGTCGTGAGCTTCGATTACCGTCCAGGGCGCGTATTCAGTGTCAGTCTCGGTTAACATGTCCTCTGCGGCAGCCAGATACTCGTCGTAATGCTTGTTCTGCCACAGATCGGCTTCCGTTACGCGCCAGGCGGTCGCGGTGTTTTCACGCAGAGCAGCAAAGCGCTGTTTCTGTTCTTTCTTGGAGATATGGAGAAAGAACTTAACCATCACCACCCCGTCATCAGTCAGTTGCCGCTCGAATGAACGGATGTCTTCCAATGCCTGGTGGAGTTGTTTCCTTTTCACTTGCCCTTCTACCCGGTCAGTCACCACCCGGCGGTTCCAGCTCCGATCGAAGATTGCCAACCGCCCCCGCGTCGGTGTGCGTTTCCAGAACCGCCATAGGAACGGATAAAATTTTTCCTCCTCTGTTGGTCCGCTTGCGCTGTAGACGCTGAACCCCCGCGGATCAAGCGGCAGAATTAACTGGTTGATCAATGTTCCTTTGCCAGAGGCACTCCAGCCTTCGAACAGGATAATCACCGGGATACCCAAAGTTTTGACTTGTCGCTGCAGATCCGCCAACTTCAGGTCCAGATCGCCTTTGAGCCGTTTGTACTCAGCCTTCACCACCTCCCGCGATAGATCGACGTTCTGGAGCATAAAAGCACTCGCCTCACATCACATCAGCCTACCGAAGCGACCTGGCAACACTAAAGAATCGAGAAGAAAGGTGGATAGTTATGATAGGTAAATCACCAATCACCCTTCAACGCTATGCAAATAGGGCTCTAAACTCGTTGTCAGGAACAAATAAGCTTTGAGCACGTTCCACGCCTTGACCGATGTCGTATAACAGATCACCGCGACCTATTAAATTTTCCGCTCCAACGTCATCAAGCACGATTTTAGAGTTGATCGCGTTTGTCACTCT